>CAZIHB010000345.1:0-3268 GCA_964538535.1 uncultured Hyphomicrobiales bacterium
AATGTTGTCTTAAAAACGCGATTTTCTATAAACATGCGACCCCTTCAGGGTCGAACACCGATTAACACGCAATTTTCAACAATCATGCCGGGCCTTCGGGATTTATCTGCCCATGGCTTCGCAGTGGCGAGCGCGCCGGGGGGCACAGCTCCCTTTTTTTTATCGACGGCCAACCCCGAAGGGACGCCTCCCGAAGGGACGCCTCCCGAAGCGGTGGCATAATGACAAATCGAATGTTGCCGCGAATTGACCCCGAAGGGGTCATATGTTTATAGCCGAATGATCAGGCTGGTTGTGCGACCCCGCAGGGGGCGAATGTTGTTTTAAAAAAAAACGATTTTCTATAAACATGCGACCCCTTCGGGGTCGAACACCGATTAACACGTGATTTTCAACAATCATGCCGGGCCTTCGGGATTTATCGGCCGCCGCCACAGAGTGGCGAGCGCACCGTGCCAGCGCACAACGACGGGTTATAACTGCTTATTTTTTTTTAAAGCCTGAATTTCATCAGTAATAAAAAAATGCCCGGGGAACCTATCCACCGGGCACGAGTAATTCACATTTTATAATACAAAATCAGGCCGTTGCCGATTCCGAATCAATATGCTCAAGCAGAATTTCGGATATATCCTTCACTTTCACATCTTCGGCATCTTTCGCTTTCACGCCGTCGGTGATCATTGTCATGCAGAACGGGCAATTTACGGCAATGGTATCGGCACCGGTGGCAAGCAATTCTTCCGTGCGTTCTATATTTACACGCTTGCCTTCGGTTTCCTCCATGAACATCTGGCCGCCGCCGGCGCCGCAGCAGAAGCCTTTATCGCGTGAACGCCCGGGTTCCTCGATCTTGCCGCCGACACGCTTCAAGATGGATCTCGGTGCGTCGTAAATCTCGTTGTACCTGCCGAGATAGCATGAATCGTGGCAGGCAACCTTCATCATGTCCCTGCCTTTATCCGAGATCTTGAGCAGGCCGCGATTCAGAAGGTCTTTCAGGAATTCAGTGTGGTGAATGACTTCGAATTGTGCGCCGAATGCGGGGTATTCATTTTTGAACGTATTGAAGCAATGCGGGCAGATTGTGACTATTTTCTTCACGTCGTAGCGCTGCAAGGTTTCTATATTTGCCTTAATCAGCATGTCGGCAAGGTATTCGTTGCCTGCCCTTCGCGCCACGTCGCCGTTGCACTGCTCTTCCATACCAAGAATGGCGAAGTTTATTCCGGCAGCCTTCATAAGCTTCGAAAAGGCCACGGAGATTTTCTTAGCCCTGTCGTCGAAGCTTCCGGCGCAGCCCACCCAGAAGAGTATATCGAACGGCTCGCCATCAGCGGCTTGCTTGATGTCCAGGCCTTCTGCCCAGTCAGCTCGCTCGCTTGGCGAGAAAGCCCACGGTGTGCCGTTGTTTTCAAGGTTGGCAAAAGTTGACTGAAGTTCAGCAGGGAAATTTGATTCCATCATAACGAGCGAGCGGCGCATACCTATGATGGCCGGCACGTGTTCGTTCATCACGGGGCATTCCTGCATGCACGCGCCGCACGATGTGCACTGCCAGATAGCTTCTATGTTCTCATAGTCGCCGACAAACTTTTTGTCCATAATTTCCTGCTGCTCGGGAGTGAGCGCGGGCTCATCGGTTCCGGCAGCCTTGAGTTTTTCCATGGCCACGAGGATAGGTGCTTTCTGGAAGGTGCGCTCGCGGATCTGCACCATGATGTTGCGGGGGTCAAGTGCCTTGCCGGTAGTGTTCGCCGGGCAGACTGACGTGCATCGTCCGCAATGGGTGCAAGTCATGCTATCGAGCAAAGCCGGCCACTTAAGGTCCTCTATGTCAGTTACACCGAATTTCTCCACACCCTCTTCCTCGAAATCGATAGGCTCAAGCTTATTGACTGGTGTGAGAGAAGAAAAGTAAACATTCGGGATTGAAGTGTAAACATGGAAATGCTTCGAGTAGGGAAGATAGTTTGCAAAGGAAAGGATTGCAACAATATGTATCCACCAGAAGATCTCGTACATCACTTTTGCCGACTCGGGCGACATAAGCGAGGCAATGGCTGAGCCGACCGGGAACACGACATACTCGTGCCCCGTGTGGACTTTCGTGCCTGCCGCGTTTGTGAGCAGGAGGGCAATAACGATAGTGAGAATTGACAATAGCACGGCGAGAGCGTCCTTTTTCTCGTTTTCATCTCCCTGCAGCCTTGGCACTTTAGCAATAAACCGGCGGTAAAGCGAAGCGAGAATCGCCACGATGATTGCAACGCAGAAGATATCGGTGGAAATTGTGATCACCGAACAAACCGGCCCGAGGAAATTCCACGAGAAGCTGCCAAAAAGCCCCTGAAAGACGGCTTCTGAGGCCGAGAAAAGAAGTACGATGAAGCCCCAGAAAATTGCCACGTGCAGCGGCCCTGCAGTTTTGTCCCTCAGGATCTTCGTTTGCGCCATAGCCACGGCGAGCGTGTGCCTGAGGCGGGCTCCGGGGTTATCGAACCTGTTGTCGGGCTTTGCAACCTTAAGATAGGAAAAGATGCGCAGGAGGTTCTTGGTCAGGAATATAACAGCTGCACTCAAAACCAAGAAGAAGACGATGTTCTTAATTCCAAACTCCATTTCAGATCAAAAATATATTAAACAAAAATAGTTAACATAAAATAATCAATCATTTAGATCGATCAAAAACAATAAACAACTCAAATAACAAGCCAAACAATTATTGTTTGTGCTTAATACAGAATCAAAAATTAATGCAAATTCGGGAAAAATCAAAATTTAAGTAGAAAAGACTTTCAGCCCGATAATGCCGCAGAATATCATCAGTATGCAAATAATCCTGATTAGCTCCTTAGATTCGTTGAAAAGCAGGATGCCGAGCACCGCGGTTCCGATGGCTCCAATTCCGGTCCATACGGCATAAGCCGTGCCAACAGGAAGGTGTTTTAGAGAAAAGGCCAGCAGCACCATGCTGACAATCAGAAAAATAATCGTCAGAGCGCTCCATTTCACGTCGGTAAAGCCATTAGAGAGCTTCATGCAAATGGCCCATGAACACTCGAACAGGCCCGCCACGACAAGAATAATCCAATGCAATATCTATCAGCTCCAAAAAAACAAAAAACAATCCCGGCAAAAAAATAATTCCGGCGGGCAAATATATAGCAATAAGGCGAGTATAGCAAACCAGGGCGTGAAGAGGGAAAAAAAGGCTATGGATAGTGGAATGAGTTGGAGACAATTTGAAACGGAATATTTGAATTTG
>CAZIHB010000346.1:0-3263 GCA_964538535.1 uncultured Hyphomicrobiales bacterium
TAGGAATCAGTAGTGGACTTATAGTTAACATCCCCGTTGGTATACGCAACCCAGGAAAATATGATAATGGCCAGCAAGGCGTTCATAACAACGCCGGCACTAAGCATGAACGCTTTCTGGAACGTGTTCTTCGAGCGAAATTCCCATGGTTCGGGCGGCCTTTGAGCAAAGTCAGTATCCATGCTCTCATCGACCATGCCGACAATCTTCACGTATCCGCCGATAGGCAGCAGGGACAGGCGATAGTCCGTGCTGCCATCTCCTTCATAATCCTTGGGAAGGTTGCCGAAAGTGAATCCAAGCTTTTTGTTGAACCCGCAAATTCTTTTGCCCATGCCGATAGAAAAAATATCGGCACGGGTGCCCGTCATCCTGGCAGCGAGAAAATGTCCCAGCTCGTGCACTAATACAAGCACACAGATAACCACGATGAAGTAGAATAGTGTTGTCAGGAAAGCCATAATTTTTTTTGACCTCTATTTAAATTTACTGATCAGTTGCTTTACGTATTGCCTTGTGAGTCGATCCACACTGATGATGTCCTCGAGAGAAGGACTGCGCGATATGTTGATATCGTTCAATGCAGTTTCGATACAATAAGGTATATAATTGAAATCAATTGCTTCATCCAGGAAAGCATAAACGGCCACCTCGTTCGCTGCATTGAGCACGGCAGGTGCGGAACCTCCGAATTCCACTGCCTCATAAGCCAGCTGCAGGCAGGTGAACTTATCGAAATCAGGCTTGTAGAAGCTGAGTGATCCGATTTCTGCAAGGTCAAGCCGCGGAAAATCATGATAGTTCCTGACGGGGTAGCTGAGGGCATATGATATCGGCAGCCTCATATCCGGAAGGCCAAGCTGTGCTTTTATCGAGCCATCGACAAATTGCACCATCGAGTGAATGATGCTTTGCGGATGTATAAGGACATCGATTTTTTCGATTTCAACATTGAAAAGCCAATATGCTTCAATGATCTCGAAGCCTTTATTCATCATCGTGGCCGAGTCTATGGTTATTTTGGCTCCCATGGACCAGTTTGGATGATCGAGAGCCTGCTTGACCGTCAGCCCTGAAAACATTTCTCTCGGCGTTTCCCTGAATGGACCGCCTGAGGCAGTCAGGATAATTTTCTCGATATCACCGGGACGTTCGCCCGCCAGGCATTGAAGCACCGCGCTGTGCTCGCTATCGACGGCAAGAAGCCGCACTTTGTTCTTCCTCGCGGCCTCGGTGATTATCCCGCCCGCACTCACGAGTGTTTCCTTGTTGGCAAGTGCTATTTCAGTGCCTTGGTTGATTGCTGCCAAAGTTGGAAGAACCCCGGCAAAACCCACGAGAGAAGATAAAACAAGATCGTTCTCCGGATCCGATGCTGCTGCAATCAGCCCCTCCTCGCCGCAAAGAACTTCTCCTGAAAAGCCGGACTGTTTCCTGAACTTGAAATAGGATGCCTCGTCCGCTATTGCAATGCCTTTCGGATTTAATGATTTTGCCTGTTGTTCCAGTAGTTCGATGTTCTTATTGCCCGTAAGCCATCCTGCCTGCATGCCGCAGCCCTCGGCACTGATCACATCAATAGCCTGCATACCAATCGAACCGGTTGAACCTAAAATCGTGATAATTCTTTGATCTTTGTTAAGCATTTATAAATACTCGTTTGTGATGTCTTTTTGCCTTCGATAGGAATAAAACTTGAATTGACCGATATGTATCTGGTCATCCTGCTCAACTTTTATCTTCGCGAAATACTTAATCATCAGCCTGGATATGTTTGATAATGTCCCGTCAGTCAGGTAGGCAGCTATTCCGGAATTTACCTTCAGAATAAGCCTGAACTCGTGAGAATTCTTCCTGAAATTTTTCAGCCACCGCTCAATCGCGTTTATCAAAACCGCCTTGGACGTCACTCTGCCCGAACCGAAGCAAACCGGGCATGTTTCATTCAATTTCTCATCAATGTTCTGATTGATTCTTTGCCGCGTGATCTGAAGCAGCCCAAGCTGGGTGAGGGGATAGACGACAGTTTTTGCACGGTCCTTCGCCAGCTCCCTTTTGGCTTCGAAATATAGCTTTTTCTTGTTGGAATCGAGTGCCATATCAATAAAATCAACGATGACCATGCCGCCTATGTCTCTCATTCTGATCTGTTTTGTCACTTCTTTTATGGCTTCGAGATTCGTTTTGAAAGCATTTTTTTCCTGTTCCTTTTCGGTGCCGCGGCCCGAGTTGACGTCAATTACCGTCATTGCCTCGGTTCTGTCGATAACAATATCTCCGCCGGCAGGCAAAGAAACCTTTCGCCTATATGTTTTAGAGAGTTCTTTTTCAATGCCAAAGTATTCAAAAATAGGTGTTTCACCCGAATAGTACGACACTTTATCGACCAGCTGGGGCGACACACGCTTTAAATAGGACGTGATATCTTTAAAAAGTTTTTTCGAATCGATTACAACCCTCTGTACCTGCGTGGTGAACAGATCCCTGACTACGCTTGTTGCCAGCGACATATCCTGATAAAGCAGGGAAGGCTCTTTAGCCTTGTGCACTTTAGATTCAACGTCCTTCCATGTTTCGATCAGGTTCAGCACGTCGCGCCTGAGTTCTTCATCGGTCTTATCTTTTGCAGCAGTGCGGATGATAAGTCCGAACTGTTCGGGCAGGATGCTTTTTGCAAGCTGGCGCAACCTGCGGCGCTCCTGCACTGACTGTATTTTCTTGGAGACTCCGAGCAGCCTGTCGAAGGGGAGCAGCACAACGTAGCGCCCCGGGAGCGCGATCTTGGATGTGACTTTAACGCCTTTATTGCCGTATGCCTCCCGCACGACCTGAACAATAACCTGTTGCCCGGGTTCGAGATTGATCTGCACCTGGCCGGATTTCTTGGTGGTGAACGTGGCGAGCTTATTCGCTCCGGCATGGCTCGGAAATTTCACCTGGCGCAGGGCCACCGCTGCAGATTCGCTTACCGGCTCCTTGAAGGACTTCGGGGCGGTATGTTTAACTGCCACATACTCCTCATCGTCTTCTTCATCCTCGAAGATTGCATTCTCAAGTGATTCATCCACATCAGAAAAGTGAAGGAAAGCATCCTGAGAAAGGCCGATATTGATAAATGCGGCATTTATTCCCGTAACTATCTTATTTACTTTTCCAAAGTAAATGTTGCCCACATACTTTTCTCTGTCGGGCAGCTCAATCAGAAACTCCGCTAATTCCCCGTCCTCGGTTATTGCTACTCTTACTTCGTTAATTGCTTGATT
>CAZIHB010000347.1:0-3261 GCA_964538535.1 uncultured Hyphomicrobiales bacterium
CCCAAGGGGCTCTTGCCAGACGTCTGCCTGATATCATATCCTGAGTATTTTTCTTTTATAAAGAAATGTTTGTCCATGCCATAGAGGTATGTACTGGTAATAAGCCAGTAAGTCGAATCAGTATGAACAATATTATAGATGTAATCCGGTGTATTATCGTGTGGGTTATCAAATTCCGGATTATCTCTCATAATAATTGTTTTCCAGTTGCCGGTCATACTAAACAGCGGAGCGGCAAAGAATAGAAGCAGTAAAGCAAATTGTCTCATTATCCCTCCTTGAATCGTAATAAATCTCATAAATTATCTTCTTTTTCTTTTTCTGAAAAATCTCATATCTATAATGACAGTTGAAGCCACGAATCGTTACACCTTTTTTTTATTTTTTTTCAATAAAATCGTTAAGTGGCGCGCCGGGGCCGGCCCGCAAGCTTTTTTTCCTGCCTTGCCCGCCTCAGGCAAACTGCTTAATTTATTAAGAGATGTGTCTTGCTGCTATCCTGCGGAAGCACATAAATGAACACAGGCAGGCATTCAAAATATTTTTTATGGGAAGGGGCCGGATATGGTAATTGCCAGCTCCGTGCAGCATCTTAAAAAAAAAGGGACGATTCATTTCGCCCCTTTCAATTGCATTCTGCTATTGTTTATTTTATAAACAATTTCCGCTATTCATATTCCTCGAGATAATCCATGTCCTTATGATAGGATTCCTCCAGCCCCCAGAGAGCCAGGAAAGCGATGGCAAAGGTTACTATGCCGACAACTATAGCCGATTGGATTATACCCAGGTATGCCCGCAGGTAAACAAACGACAGAGTGATTAGCACGGTAGCGCCGCGAACGAAATTCGGCACCGTTGTGGCAACTGTGGAGCGAAGATTCGTGCCGAACTGCTCCGCGCCGATTGTGACGAAAACCGCCCAGTAGCCGATCGAGATGCCGATGACAAGGCAAAGCGCGTAGAACCAGAAAGCAGTTATGCCCGCGATGAAGAAATAAGCCGTGACGAGCACAACGGCCATCGAGAGGAAAACCAGCACCGTCTTCTTTCGGCTTTTGATAATCTGGCTGCCGAATCCGCTTATTATATCCCCGAAGACGAGGCCGATATATGTGTACATGATTGATTTTCCGGCATTGATCGGCTCGCTGACGCCGAGGGCCTTCGCCATTTCCGGTGAGAAAGTGATCAGGATGCCCACGACGTACCATGTCGGCACGCCGATCAAAATGCAGCGCAAATACTTGCGAAACCTCTGCCTGTTCGTGAAAAGACTGAGAAAATCGCCCTTCTTCACCGTTGAATTCTGCACCGTCTTGTAAATACCCGATTCAAACATCTTCAGCCTGAGTATCAGAAGCACTACTCCGAGCAGCCCGCCGACAACATAGGCCGTCTGCCATGCCAGGAAGTCGCCCACGAAGGCTGCAGTGACCGAGCCGAGAATGCCCACTGAAGCAACGATCGCAGTGCCGTAGCCTCGTTTTTCCGTTGGGAGTATCTCGCTGACAAGCGTGACCGCTGCCCCGAGTTCACCTGCCAACCCCATTCCGGCCAGAAGCCTCGCGGCGGAATAAAGCGCCACGCTGGTGACGAAAGCATTCGCGATATTTGCGATGGAATAGAGCAATATCGATCCAAAAAGCACGTTGAGCCTGCCCTTTTTGTCGCCGAGCACTCCCCAGATGATCCCTCCGAGCAGCATACCGGTCATCTGCATGTTAAGAAGAAACACTCCCTTTTCCACCAGTGCCTCGCCCCTGAGCCCGAGCGACATCAGGCTGGGAACCCTTACAATTCCGAAAAGCACGAGATCGTACATATCCACGAAATAGCCGAGAGCCGCGACAATCACTGTCAGGCTTAGAACGGAAACGTTCTGGTTCTGATTATTCGCCATAATAACTCTGCATTTATGTACAAAAATTTTCAACAGCAAAATTAAAATGATTTGCATACTATTTCTCACTTTTTCCAATATTTTCTTACGTGCTTCGTCTCGCCGGGCCGTATCTTCTGAAAAATTCAGATTTTTTTTGATTAATACCCTTTATCAATAGATATTTTATTGCTAATTTATTTTTTTTGGGCATTCAGGAAATAATTTATAAACATTAGCTTACGGACGTTATGACTGATTCAACTGTTCTCGCAGCCAAACCCGAGCCCTCGGCGCTTTATCGCTGGACGGTGCTTGTCGTGGTCTCTCTCGTTATGTTTGGCAATTACTACATCTACGATTCCATTTCACCCCTGGCAGATCTGCTCGTCAGGCAATTGAAATTCACTGACGGCGATCTCGGGCTGCTCCAGGGCATTTACAGCCTGCCAAACGTGTTCATGGTTCTTATCGGCGGATTGATTATTGACAGGATCGGCACGAAAAAAAGCGCCTTGCTCTTCTCGCTGCTGTGCATGATTGGTGCCGCGATCACCGTCGTGAAGGGCAACCTCGTGTGGATGGCCGCCGGAAGGCTGATTTTCGGCCTGGGCGCGGAATCGCTGATCGTTGCCGTCACCACCGTTATTGCGCGCTGGTTCAAGGGAAAAGAGCTTTCACTCGCTTTCGGCCTGAACCTGACAATCGCCCGGCTCGGGTCATTCGCCGCACTTAACTCCCCCACCTGGGGAAAGATGTTCTATAGCGACTGGAAGAGCCCGCTGATGGTGGCTGCCGGGTTCGGAGTCATTTCCGTGCTTTCCGTAATCATGTACTACATCCTCGATAAAGCGGCCGAAGGCAAGTATAATCTCGGCCACGAGGGCGAAACGGACAAGGTCATTCTCAAGGACATTTTCAAATTCAATAAATCATTCTGGTTCATCACTTCGCTTTGCGTGGTGTTCTATTCGGGCATCTTTCCATTCCAGACTTTCGCCGTCAAGTTCTTCATGGAAGTCTACGGCGTTTCGCGCGAGACGGGCGGTTTTCTCTCCAGCCTGCTGACGTTCTCGGCCATGCTGCTCACGCCGATTTTCGGTTACCTCTCGGACAGGTACGGCAGGCGCGCGTCACTCATGATGGTCGGCTCGGCTATGCTGATACCGGTTTATCTCATGATGGCCTACACACGTATCCCGCTCCAGGTGCCAATGACGGTGATGGGAATAGCTTTTTCAATGATTCCGGCCGTCATGTGGCCATCGGTGGCGCTCGTTGTGGATAGCTCCAAGCTTGGCACTGCCTATGGACTTATGACTATGATACAGAATATCGGCCTTTTCGCTTTCAACATGATCATCGGCACCGCGAACGAC
>CAZIHB010000348.1:0-3258 GCA_964538535.1 uncultured Hyphomicrobiales bacterium
TACTTGCGATATATCGACCTGCCTCTGCCTGTTACTGAGCAACGGTTCCTTAATCTCACCGGTGCTGAATTTCTGGGGAGCTTCTGCAAGCCTACCCAATCGCCCTTTGATTTAAGTTCTTCACGCTTGGCGGCATATTTTTCCACCAGGTGCTGCCTTTTATCATTGCGGGCTGTTATGCTTGTTCTGGCCATGTTCCTGTCTCTTAGTCACGTTTACGAAAAGGAAATCCGAATTCTGAAAGCAGAGCGTAAGCTTGTTCGTCTGTCTTAGCGCTCGTTACAAATGTTATGTCCATGCCGGTTATGCGGCTGACTTTGTCCACGTCGATTTCCGGGAATATGATCTGCTCTTTTATTCCAAGAGTATAGTTTCCGCGGCCATCGAAGCTCTTGTCCGAGAATCCTCTGAAGTCTCTGACGCGTGGCGATGTGATGTTGATGAACCTGTCGAGGAACTCATACATGCGCGCGCGACGGAGTGTCACTGTGCAGCCGATTGGCAATCCTGCTCTCAGCTTGAAATTCGATATTGCTTTCTTCGCACGGCGGATCACCGGTCTCTGTCCGCTGATGAGTTCTAATTCGTTCACGGCGCTCTGAAGAGCCTTCAAGTCCTGCACTGCTACGCCCACACCCATGTTGATGCATATCTTCTGCAGCTTGGGCACTTGCATCAAGGTCTTCAGGTTGAATTTCTCTTTCATGGCCGGAACCACTTTCTCATCGTAATACTCTTTCAGCCTCGGAGTGGGCACTCCGTCCATGCTCATGTTCTCAAGGCGCTTGCCTTCAGGCTGAAATTCCGTTTTCTTTGAACCCGGTTTCTGTGGTTTTCCTGTTTGCTTTGCCATAGCTTTTTATTTTCTTATTATTGAATATCTTTACCATTAGTGCGAGCCACCCTCACGGCAACTCTTCTATTGCCCTTGTCTTCGTGCCTGATCCCTATTCTCGTGGCCTTCTTGTCGGAGTCCATGAGCATTACGTTGGAATAGTGCACGGGCAATTCTTTCTTCACTATGCCGCCTTTCGGATTGTTCTGGCTCGGGCGAGTGTGCTTCGAGTGCAGATTCACCTGTTCAACCAGCACTTTCATATCCTTGGGATACACTTCAAGCACTCTGCCGGTTTTGCCTTTATCATCGCCGGCGATCACTTTCACTATGTCGTTCTTTTTTATCTTAAGCTTCATTTTTTTCACCCTTTATAATACTTCAGGTGCAAGAGAGACGATTTTCATGTAGTTCCTCTCGCGCAGTTCGCGTGCCACCGGCCCGAATATGCGCGTGCCGCGTGGCTCGCCCTTGTCGTTGAGTATCACTGCCGCATTGTCGTCGAACCGAATGTAAGAACCGTCTTTTCTGCGTACTTCTTTTGCCGTGCGCACAATTACTGCTTTGCACACCTGCCCTTTCTTTATGGCCCCGTTAGGGATGGCGCTCTTCACTGCCACGACCACAAGGTCGCCCACTGTTGCGTACTTCTTCCCGTGCCCGCCGAGCACTCTGATGCAGCGGCATTTCTTTGCTCCGGAATTGTCGGCCACAGTCAGATTGGTTTCTTCTTGTACCATTTTTTTTTCCTCTTAGAGATTACTTCGCACGTTCTAAAATTTCAACCAGTTCCCAACGTTTACGCGCGCTCAGCGGCCTTGATTCCCTTATCTTTACTGTGTCGCCCGGGTTGGCAGTGTTCTGCTCGTCGTGCGCCATGAATCTTTTCGTGCTCTTAAAATACTTTTTATATATTGGATGTGCTATTTGACGTACTACTGAAACTATGATGGTCTTGTCGGGTTTGGACGATGCCACTTTACCCACCAGCACCCTCTTATGGGACTGCTTACCCGTTGTTTCACTTGCGCCAGCAACCTCCTGAGCACACTCAGCGGTTTTGTTAACGCCGGTCGATTGCTTGCCTGCAACCGATGCGGTCTCTAGTTCTTTATTTTCTTCCATTTTTTTAACCGTTTATTTTTGAACGTTTGCGTTCATTCAACAAAGTTTCGATTCTTGCAATATCTTTCTTCAGAATTCTCAGGTAAGCAGTGTCTGTCAATTGCTTCAATGAATGCTGAAACTTCTGCTTTGCAATGGTTTCTCTCGAGTCCTCGAGAAGCCTGACCAGCTCGTTGTCCGTGAGCTCTCTCAAATCTTTTGCATTACGTGGTTTCATTGTATGCCAGATCTATACGTGTTACAAATTTTGTCTTTATCGGCAGCTTGTGTGATGCGAGCCTCATGGCTTCCTGCGCGGCTTCTTTCGATACGCCGTCCACCTCGAAAAGTATCCTGCCGGGCTTTACTACGGCTACCCATCCTTCGGGGTTGCCCTTTCCGCTGCCCATACGGGTTTCGGCTGGTTTCTTGGTGTATGGCTTATCCGGAAATATTCTGATCCATACTTTACCGTCGCGTTTCAAGTACCTGTTTATCGCGATACGTGCCGCTTCTATCTGCCTGTTGGTGATCCAGTGCGGCTCGAGGGCTTTCAAGCCGTAAGAGCCAAACGTCACCAGTGAGCCGCGGTACGCTTTCCCGGACATCCTTCCGCGATGCGTTTTACGGAATTTTATTCTTTTTGGGGATAACATTTCAACCCGTCCGCTTTATTGAATTATACTTAATTACTATATTTTACTGTTTGCCGATGATCTCGCCGCGGCAGATCCACACTTTGATGCCTATGGCACCGTATATCGTGTGTGCTGTCGCCGTGCCGTAATCTATGTCGGCCCTCAAGGTGTGCAGTGGGATTCTGCCTTCCTTGTACTGTTCCGTTCTTGCCATTTCAGCTCCGCCCAATCTGCCTGCGCACATTATACGAATGCCGTTAGCGCCCATCCTCATCGATGAAGAAACAGCCTGTTTCATCGCCCTGCGGAAAGATATCCTTCCCTCGAGCTGCTGAGCTACGTTATCCGCCACTAAGAGGGCATCCAGTTCGGGACGTTTTACTTCACTGATCAATATCTTCACGTCTTTACCCGTGAGTTTCTTCAACTCTTCTTCCAGCTGGGTGATGTCTTTGCCCGAGCGGCCGATTATTACGCCGGGGCGGGAGGTATTGATAGTGATGCGAAGCTGTTTGGCGGTCCTTTCAACCAAAATCCTGGATATTCCGGCTTTCTTCTTGCGGTTGCGGATATAGTTTCTGACCTTAATGTCTTCAGATATCTTTTCTGCGACATTCCTGTCGTCAAACCAATTAGCGTCCCAATTTCTGATGATGCCTAATCTAAGTCCTATTGGATTAG
>CAZIHB010000349.1:0-3252 GCA_964538535.1 uncultured Hyphomicrobiales bacterium
TCCATAAGTTCTTGTATATCAATAGATTCCCGCCTTCGAGGGTATGACGAATCAAGACTTTATTGCTATAATCGGGACTTTTCACGCAGGCTGCTGCACGGGAATGACAAATCAGGACTCGGTTGCTGTAATCCGGATTTTTCACACGGGCCGCTTCGCCCTGAGCAGACTAATACTTGCTGATATTCTTGCGCCGCATGAAATCCACAAGCTCCTTCACCTGCTCGGATTCGCCGCGCTTGCACACGAGCAGCGCCTCGCCAGTGTCTATCACTATCACGTCCTCGAGCCCGACCACTCCAATCAGCTTGCCCTCGGAGCTTATCAGGCTGTTCTTCGTGTTGAGCGCAATGACGTCACCCACAATCACGTTGTTCCTGGCATCCTTGAGCGAGAGCCGGTAAAGCTCGTCCCAGGTGCCAAGGTCGCTCCAGCTGAATGACGACTTCACGCAATATACGTTCGGCGCTTTCTCGAGGATTCCGAAGTCCAGAGAAATTCTGTTTATTGTCTTATACACGTTGTTCAGCTCTCGTTCGAACTCTGCTTCTTCCATCTCGAGGCTGAGCCTGGAAAAGAGATAGTAATGATCCGGCAGGTATTTCTCGAATGCTTCGTTGAACGTGCCGAGCTTCCATATGAAAATACCGCTGTTCCAAAGGAAATCGCCCGACTCGATGAACCTTGCCGCCGTGCCCTTGTCGGGCTTCTCGGCAAACGTGGTGGTGTATCTCACGCCGGCATCGAACAGGCTGCCGAGCTCGCCGCGCTCGTCGTCGTGAATCTGAATATAACCGAACTGAGTCTCGGGCCTCGTGGGTTCGATCCCTATGGTCACAATGCCGTCGGTTTCCGTAGCGGCCCTTCCGGCCGTGTCGAGGCTCTGGTAGAACTCGCCGGCGTTGGATATCACCTGGTCGCTCGGGAATGTGTATATCACCGTGTCTTTATCATATTTTCTCGATATTTTCAGAGCGCAGAGCGCCATGCATGGGGCAGTGTTCTTGCCGAGCGGCTCCAGGATGATATTCTCCGGCCGTATCTCGGGCAATTGCTCTTTGATCATATTCTCGAATGAGCGATTGCCGACAACGTAAATATCGTCAAGCTCAAAATAATTCCGCACGCGCTGAATCGTGTTCTGTATCAGCGTGCCCTCGCCAATCAGGTGGTTGAACTGCTTTGGTGTCTTTTCAGTTCCCCTGGGCCAAAATTTAAATCCAAAGCCCCCGGCCATCACTATTGCCGCTTTTCTCATTCTCTTTTCTGCCCGGTAATAAATAATTGATACACAATTTACAAATAATCCATCGACTCAAAAAATTCCTTTTAACTGGCTCTAATCACGTATTTCGGTCATCTTTGTTGTAAATTCCTTTTTTCCAAGGTGTTTTGAGGCTTTTCCCCCCATCCCTTCTGTCAGGTGCCTGCTTCAGAGACGGCCCTGAGCCTTGAAACGCTGAAATGAAAAGGCAGCCGTATCAAAGTCCGCCATTTTAACAATTGCCGCCTGTGATTATGAAATCGGACGATGTTTTTTCGATAAACCGGGCCAAATATGGATGCAGGGACACGGTGCGCCATGTCCCTGCAATTATTTCGGCTGATAAGCGCGGGCAGACGCGGCATAATCACTCAACGGGCTCATCCCGGAAGCCTGCCCGGCCCGTGATATTTTATTTTGCCAGCACCACGAACTCCGTGCGGCGGTTCTCGCTTCGGCCCTGCTCGGACGTGTTCGGGGCTATCGGGCGGGAGAAGCCGAATCCGCGCGAGCGCAGCCGCCTCGTATCGATGCCCTTTTTTGCTATGGCGTCGAGCACTGCCTTGGCACGCGCTTCGGAGAGTTTCATGTTGAAATCAATCCCGCCGACGTCGTCGGTGTGCCCCTGGATCTCGAGCTTCAGCTTGGGGTTGCTCATCATGGCATCGACGATCTCATCAATGATCGGCAAAGATTCGGGTTGCAGGTCGGCCTTGTTGAAATCGAACAGTATCGGCCTCTTGAATGCTTTCCCGATCTTATCCCATGGCATCAGGTCGCCCGTCATGTATTCCCCGCTCGCCGAGAGAGTGTCCTTGCGCATGGGCATCGAGAGGGTTGCCGTCATGAGGTGCTTTCCCCAGAAATCCGGCGGATCGTAAGTGATAAGGTAATAATACCTCAGGCTCATGTAGATATCCCTGAAGACTGCTATCAGCTCTTCCTTCGTCCGCGCCTTGTAGAATTTCCCGCCGGTATATTGGGCCATGTATCTCAGGTTTTCATCTTTCGAATAGCCGAACGCGACGGAGAAAATGTGAATTTTCGCGGCTTTTGCCCTTTCTATCAGGCTGCCGATCTCGCTTTTGGAGTAGTTGTCATCCCCATCGGAAAAGACGACGAGCACTCTCGGCACGTCCGGCGATGTGCCGTCGAACAGATTTATGCACTTCTCCACGGCGTCATAGACGGCGGAGAAAAGCCCGAAGCCGTTTTCCCGCTTCAGCTTGTAAAGGTTGATTATCTCACGCTTGTCCTTGCTGAGCGGCACTTTCAGGTCAAATTCCTTGTTGAATGATGATAAGGCTATTTTATCGTAGCTCATCTTCATCGAGACGAACGATTCTGTGCCCTCGAATATCGCTTCCTTGACGCCGGCCATCGAGCCGCTGTAATCGACGGTGAGCGCGATGTTGTATGGTATGCTGTCGCCGGCCCCGAACTCCCTCACCTTGAAGGCAGGCACCTTTTCCTCGCGCACGTTGTACGTCTGGCCGAGCTTCTCCCGGACGGTGCTGAAATATCGGGCTGATGTGTCCTTCCTGTATGGATCTGCCATGTTCGTGATGAAATGCCCCGCCGAATCGAATACCCTTGCATAGACCTGCAGGTTGGTGGGATACTCATTCGTTTCGATCCTGAAAATATCGAAGATCAGCTTGCTCTGATCTGCAGAGTCCACAGGCAGAGTGGAGGTGATATAGATCTGCTTGCCTGCCGAGTCTGAATAGTCCCACACCTCGCTCTGAAGGTCGAACCCTGTCTTCCTCGAGCCGGCGCAACCCGTAACGAGAAAAGCAATAAGCATTGCCGCGGCAAGCGCGCGCGCGAAATTCCTCAAAGGTATAATTCCCATTTTGCTTCTTCTATAGTTTCACACCGATAATGAGCCCGTCGCCAACCGGCACGACAGAGACGAGGTAGTCGGGATGCTCCTTGAACATGGTGTTGAACTTCTTCATGGATCTGACCGAGGACGGGTCTCTCTC
>CAZIHB010000350.1:0-3238 GCA_964538535.1 uncultured Hyphomicrobiales bacterium
TCAGCCATCATGCTGCTCAGATGGATGTGAGAGTTTCCGTCCGCGATCCCAAGTTCGATGCTTATACGAATATAATCGGCGGAATCAACATTTACGAGGCTTGTGTGAAGTCCGGCGTAAAAAAAGTTATTTTTGCCTCCTCGGGCGGCACTGTCTATGGAGAGCAAAACACCTTCCCGGCTGATGAAGACCATAGCACCCGGCCCTGCTCACCTTATGGAATTTCGAAGCTTACTAACGAGAAATACTTGTTCTTCTATAAAGAGACATACGGACTGGATTATGTTGTCTTCAGGTATGGCAATGTTTATGGCCCGAGGCAGAATCCTCATGGCGAAGCCGGCGTCGTGGCTATATTCACATCCAAAATGATTGCGGGCGAACAGCCGGTCATAAACGGTGACGGACTGACAACAAGAGATTATGTATTCATTAATGACGTCGTGAAAGCAAACACTTTCGCGATCGAAAACGGGTTCAGCGGCACTTATAATGTTGGGACCGGGATCGAGACGAACACCAACCAGATCTTTTATGCCCTGAAGGACGCGTTGCAGATGAATTGCGAAGAAGTTCACGGCGCGGGCAAGCCGGGAGAGCAGCGCAGGGCTGTCATATCACCGGAGAGGCTTCGCAAGGCTTGCGGGTGGGCACCCGCAACTCCTCTGGCGGAAGGGATGAAAATCACGGTAGAACATTATAAAGCATTGAAAAATAAATAGAATCGATGTATGGACCTGACATTTGCAGATTGGATTATAATTGCTCTTTATTTTGCCTTGATTCTGTTTATAGGTTTTGTACTTGCTCGAAGTAAGGAAAAAAATAGGAAAAGCAAGGAAGAGTTCCTTCTTGCCGGAAGAAAAGTAACTCTTCCTCTTTTCGTGGCCACGCTTGTTGCCACGTGGTACGGCAGCATTCTGGGGATCGGTGAATTTGTCTATCGGAGCGGGATTGTGGCATGGATATGCTTCGGAATCCCCTATTATATCGCTGCCGCCCTATTTGCCTGGTTCATTTCATCGCGCATAAGGAATGGCGGTGCGGCCACAATTCCTGAGCAGATTGAGCTTTCATACGGGCGGGCTGCTTCAAAAATTTCGAGCATTATTGTGCTTATTATAACGATTCCGGCGGCTTACATGCTGATGCTGGGCGTTATGCTCAGGATGTTTACAGGTTGGAATCTTGCTCTTTCAGTGGTCCTCGGCACGGCCGCATCCATGGCCTACCTCTATTCAGGCGGGTTGAAAGCCGATATATTAACGAACACGGCTCAGTTTATTTTTATGTACGTGGGGTTCGGAGCCTTGCTTGTTTTCTGTCTTATTGGCTATGGCGAACCGGGCCTGATGCTCGCAAAGCTGCCCACAGGCCATATGACTCTGCTTGGCGGAAAATCATGGCAGTACGTTCTTTCATGGTATATAATAGCGTTCCAGACATTTGTCGATCCAAGTTTCCATCAGCGATGTGCAGCTGCAAAAAATTCGCGAATCGCCAAAAACGGGGTGCTCGTATCGATTATTTTCTGGATGGTTTTCGACTTCCTGACGCTAACTACCGGCCTCTACGCGAAAGCATTCATCTCTGTCGGCGATCCGATGATGTCTTATCCCGCGCTTGCAAACGCGGTGCTCCCGATTGTCTGGAAAGGTGTTTTTGTCGTCGCGCTTCTCGCCACAGTGATGTCAACGCTGGACAGTTATGCTTTCATAAGCGCGGCCACAATCGGCAATGATTTAATTTACCCCGCCTTCAGGAAAAAGATTCCCCATAATATCACTATTAAAATCGGGCTGATTATCACTTCAATTGTCGGCGTCATCATGGCCGTTCTGATACCTTCGGCCATCGATCTTATCTATAAAACCTCATCTGTGGCGGTGCCGGCACTAATTGTGCCTCTCACGATCAGTTATACCCGCAGGCTGACTCTCGAACGCAGGAATGCAATGCTGATAATGGTGGCATCTGCATTTACTTCGGGGGTATGGGTTTTCTTTTCTTATATGGGCTTTTATCGGCACTTTGCTGTCTGGCCGATTTTTACTCAGGTTGAACCAATGATGCCGGGAATATTAGTGGCAATTCTTCTGTCAATTTGTTTTGTCAAAAAAAATAATACCGAGGTAAGCTTATGACAATACCGAACATTTTGAGCATCATCCGATTAATTCTGATTATTCCGACTGCCATCGCTTTGTGGAATTATCAGAATGTATCTGCTGTTATTCTCTGCCTCATTGGATCGACACTCGACATACTTGACGGCACTCTTGCCCGCAAGCTCAATCAAATTTCAGAGCTTGGAAAGATACTCGATCCTCTTGCTGATAAGCTTTTCATAGGCACGCTGTCAATAATTCTTCTTTGCCAGGGAAGAATTCCGGTCTGGTTCTTTATCGCCGTGGTCTTGCGTGACGTGCTGATTATGCTTGGCGGATTATATTTTGCCAAAAGGATCAAATTCGTCCTGCCCTCGAACTATCCTGGCAAACTGACCGCTTCAGCCCTGGGGCTAACCATGCTGGGCTTTATGCTAAACATCCAATTCACTTATAGTTACTTCATTTACTTCACTTTTGCCATGATGTTGTATTCTCTTCTGTATTACCTGTGGGCCATGCTGAAAGCACTTGAAGAAAACACCAAATAGCGGCAGGCAACAATAAATCTTTAGATTTAACGCATTTATATATATATTTGTGGTGTCAGTTTGCTACAAATTTTTTTTATTTATTGATTGAACAGATGAGCTTTTTTAAGAAAATTAAAGAAAAAGTTGCCGAGCAGGTTACAAAAGTAACCGAATCCGTTGAAAAAGCAACAGAATTAGTATCAGAGAAAGTGACGTCGGTAGTTGAAAAAACAACCGAGGCTATCAGGTCTGCTGCTGAATCAATGAAGTACGACAGGCTGAAAGACGGTCTGTCCAAAACGAGGAAGTCGTTTATCAGCAATTTGCAGTCAGTTCTCGGGGTCGGCAGAAAGATCGATGAAGAGCTGTTGAATGAAATCGAAGAAATAATGATAACCGCCGATATCGGGGTTGAAACAACAGAGCAGATCATCGATGCCGTCAGAGAGAGAGTGAAGAAGGAAGGATTCGAAGATGCAACCGACGTTTATCAACTGCTGAAAGATGAAATACACAAGATATTGATTCTTTCTCCCTCGGCAGAAAATGATGCAATCTATGAAATCGATGAAGAAAAAAAGCCCCACACTATTCTTG
>CAZIHB010000351.1:0-3236 GCA_964538535.1 uncultured Hyphomicrobiales bacterium
GTGTCCCTTTGTTCTTTTGCCATCAGCAGGGACGAGCCGCAAATGGCTGCAAATGTTATGAGTTTCAGTAGTTTTGGAAACATCTGAAAAGTCCTTCAATAATTCAAACAATTACCATGACTTTCCCGATGAAGTGAGAGCTGTGCCTGTGAGCGGTTGCGCGTGCTGTGCCCGTTTTCCTACGCCGGCATTACCCGGATCAGGTTCGAGGAGACTCTCTCAGCCCGGCTGATATTCACCGAGCACCTCCAACGGAATAAAAATTCGATGCAAAAATACGCCAATATTTGAAATTACCAAATCGGTTCGAAAGGAAAACTGCGGCGGTGCCCGGTCGGATTATTGAAATTTCGCTGCTGACAACCGCGATTCAGCCTGTGTAAAAACCGCGACGCGGGCTCTTTCCAGTTGTCATCTCCGCGCAGGCGGAGATCTATAAGTTCTTGTATATCAATAGATTCCAGCTTTCGCGGGAATGACGTGTCACAACTTTATTGCTATAATCGGGACTTTTAACACAGGCTCGATTGCAGGCATTTCAATTCAAATATTATCGCAGCAGTAACGTTCAGGTAATATATAATTTCATCACATCTCTCCGGGAGGACAAATGGATATTGAACTCGAAAAAATTGATGCCGAGACTGCCGAGAAAGTGGCTGAATACCTCGAGTCAATCGAATATAACGAATCATACATCTATCACTTTCTCGAGGAAGCCGACCGGCACGAGAACCCGGCAGAATACATTAAAAACAAATTTCCCGATGCTCTTAAATGAAAAAAAACAGGGGTGGCCCGGTAGAGCCTCCCCTCGATTTTTTGATGTAACGACCCCGGCATTCCTACTGAAGCGTGTAGTCCGATTTCTTATCCCTGTTGATCTTCTCAAGCGCGGCGCCGGCATCGGCCTCAGTGGCATATCCCCAGAGCTTGACGCGATAGCTCACATCACCGCCGCTCACCACGCGTTCGTAGTAGGATTTATACCCCTCTCGCTCCCATTCTTCCACCTTCTCGAGAGCAACGGTTTCGGATTCCGCGGACTGCGCGAGTATCTCGAACGGCAGCAGAGCCGGATCGAGCCACCTCAGTTCCACCCGCCTGTTATAAAGGGCCTGCCATTCCTTGTTGGCCATAAGGTAGATTGGTTTTGAAGCACCCTCGCCCCTCAGGCGGATGCGCGACGACGCCACTCCCTCATGCAGCAGCTCGCGCCTGACTGCCTGCGCCCTTGCCAGCGAGAGCGAACGATTTTCGCCCTCACTGCCCTCGAAGCCGCTGTTGCCGACTATTTCGATAGCAAGTGACGGATTGTCGGCCAGCATTTTCACAAGGCCGTGGAAGTTCTCGATATAAGCCGAATCAAGAAACACGTCGCGATACTTGAACACCGCCAGAGCCTGGTAAGCTGAAAATTGCGTTTCGGGGCGGATTATCAGCCTGAAATGCTCGTCGGCGGACTGCCCGCCGTTCTGAATGGAGAATTCCGAGTTTATTTCCTCGTATTTATCCTTGTTCTTTTTCGCTATCGTCATGTTGAAGCTGTAATGCCTCTTCTGCGAGAGAGCTATCTCGCAGAGGGCTTCGGCCGGCTCGGTATCGTCATCGCCCGAGACGGCGTAATATCTTCCACCGGAATAATCAGCAAGATACTTCAGGGAATAACTGTCCACGGCCGTGCCGATTCCCAGAACGTAAACCGGTACCTGATTGCTGAGCGCGAACCTTGCAACATCGTCGGCATCGTATGTGATCGAGCAATTGTCGGTGGAATAGGTAATAATCACGAGCGCTTTGCGCGATCCGGCCCTGCCGCGGCACAAATCGGCCAGGGCAAGGCGAGCGGACCTGAAGCACGAGTTCAGCCCGGCAGGGGAAAGCTGCGGAAGCTCCGCGAGCCTGATGAATGCCGAATCCTGCCCGGAGGCGGCGACAAGCTGCTCAAGCTTGTGGTTGAAACGGTATATATTTATATTGTCATCTTTCCCGAGTTTATTTATCAGCCTGCGCAGTTGGGAATAGACACCGGAATTGGAAGCGGCAGCTGAGTTATCAATCAAAACCGAGATATCGAGAGGCAAACCCGTGCCATCGGTTTCTTCCAGCCCGAGTATGGACTCTTCAGTGCCGCCGGCGAGCGTCCTCGTAGAGCTGAACCAGTTCACTTCGCCCTTGTCGAGCCCCTCGATCATGTTGCCGTGCTTATCGAGCACGATAGCTTCCACCCGGCAGAGGCTGTCCCCCGAGTAGGGGTAAATCCTGCGCATGGCTTTCACCCTGAATGGCCCCGATGAATTTTTAAGATCGGTGAAGCCCTTGAAATAGCCGGATTCCGCGGTATCAGCGGCCGGAGTGCCGCCTGTCATCACCGGAGGCTCCGGGGTGTTCTCGTTTTTCACGAATATATGCCAAAGCAGCCTGAGGGAATCGTTCTTATTATAGGCCGTGACAAACAACTGCCTGTCTTCTCTCGGCGTCACCCTGAAAGTGTCTTTCGCGTTATACGTATCGGAAAAATAATGCGAGTTTGAAGTTTTCGAATTTTTCACCTGCCACGCCACTTTCACGTAATCGGCGTTTTTGAATTCCCAGGCAATCTCGGACGGCCGGCCTGAAATTACCTCGGAAGTTCCCTTGAAATCGACAGCTTCAATCGGCCTCAGTCCGCCGCCGGTGCTCGAGCAGCCCGCGAGAAACGCGGCCGAGACCGCTGTTGCGAATGCCGTTCGGAATATTTTTTTTCTTAGCCCGCTTCTCATACATTTCCTGTAACAACTTCTATCCGATAATTTAACAATAAAAATTATTAAATCAATGGATGTTTGTAAATTACGCCTTTATTTGCATCATTTTTTCATACCTTATCGGCAGTTGTCACGGGAAGAGTGAACATGAACACGGTTCCCTTCCCCGGGGCGCTCTCAAATCTTATCTGACCGCCATTCTTCTCGATAAACTCCTTGCAGAGCACGAGCCCGAGCCCCGTGCCTTTCTCTTTGGCAGTGCCGAGCGTGCTGTGGTTTTTGTCCACACGGAAGATCTTGTCGGTGTCCTCGGGCGGGATCCCCACACCCTCGTCTTTAATGCTGACCTCGACCATGTTCTCATCCTCCGGTTCCCTGTAGCTAACCTCGACTTTCCCCCCGGGCAGTGAGAACTTCACCGCGTTTGACAGCAGATTGCGGACAACGACGGTGATCATTTCATTATCCGCATAGGCATAAGAGAAAACC
>CAZIHB010000352.1:0-3215 GCA_964538535.1 uncultured Hyphomicrobiales bacterium
CTGGACGGCTATAAAAGACCGCCCGATCACTCCCGCCCCTTACCTGGCTAAATCTCCGATGAGCTACAAGGATTCCCTGAGAATAGACATGAGATGCGACGCCCCCGGGGCGAAGATATATTACACGATTGACGGCACGGAGCCCGGGCCGGGTTCGCCGCAATTCACCGAGCCATTCATAATAAGGGACAAAGCGGAAATCAAGTTCATGGCCGCCGTCGAGGGGCAGGCGCAGAGCAGCACCGTCACAGCGAAATTCGTCAAGAGGACGCCCGGGCTCAGCATTAAAGTGCTGTCCGCCGTCGATCCGCAGTACACCGCCGGCGGCGACGATGCACTCATAGACGGGCTCCGCGGCGACGTGAACTGGCGCAAAGGAAGCTGGCAGGGCTATGTCGGCCGAAACTTCGAGGCAGTTATTGATCTCGGAAGCGTGAAGAGCATCTCCCGCATCAGCGCCGGGTTCCTGCAGGATATCATGTCGTGGATCTGGTTCCCCACAAGCGTGGAGTATTTCGTATCCGAGGATGGAACAAAATTCACGTCTGTCGGCTGGGTGGACTCGAAGGCAGCGGCGGACGACAAGAAACCGACTGTTGCGGATTTCAGCCTGAACGTGAAGGACAGGAAGGCCCGCTTCGTGAAGGTATTGGCAAAGAATTACGGCAAATGCCCCGAGTGGCATCCCGGAGCCGGCGATCCGGTTTATATATTCATCGACGAGATCACCGTCGAATAGAGTATGCCGAAGGCAGCATATATGTGCAGAACGCTCGAAGCCCGGCAATGGCCGGGCTTCTTTGCTTGAACACGCCGCTGCCGTGCTTCAAATTTCTTCAATCAGCTCCAGGAATCGCTTATAAGAGATAGCGGTCAGGCTCTGGGCCTCGGCGGCACCGTTAGCGCGGCTGATCATCGATACTTTCGCCGCCGTTTCCTCGTCGGGAGCCTCGTAAATATCCAGGAAGTCGAACGATCCGAGCAGAGCGTAATGCGAGATAAACTTAACTTCAGGGCAACATTTCTTCACCTGGTCGAGCCAGGAACTGCCGATTTTCGCCCGGTCTTTCATCTTCATGGATACCTCGGGAGCGAGTTTAGTCAGAAGGACATATGTCTTCATAGCCACCTCCTAAAAATGAATAAAGAACAATATTCTGCCATTGTTATAAACAATAAAGGCCGATTTTTATTTTGAGTAAATAGTTTCACGCGAGCGATACAGTATTTTTTAAAAGCTTCAAATTTCTGCCATCCCACCAGCGGCGTCCAGGCCGGCAGCGCAACCAATATTATATGTCTTTCTCCCCTCATTTTGCTAATTTTGATTTTTGGAAATTTTACCGGCAGGCGGACGATATATTTTAGAATGCCGGCAGGATATATTTTATGAGAAAGTTGTTTTTTATATCTGCATTTTTGTTGCTTCAAGCCATGTGGCTATACGCGCGGACGGCGGAAAATGATATTCTTCTCCGGGGTCTGGTAATTGATGCTGCCACCGGCGATTCGCTGGCCTGCTCGCTCGAGTTCAGGTCGGATGACGGCCGGAAAATCGTTGTTGCAACGGACTCGGCCTCCGGCCGCTGGAATATTAAGTGCCGCCCGGGCGGGCTTTTCCATGTCGTGATTTCAGGAGCCGGAATACTTAATGAGGAGCAGCCCTTCGCGGCACCGAACTTCGAGCCGGAAAGCGATTTCGTGCAGATAATCAGGGCAAGGAGGCTCGCTCCCGGCGGCGAGCTTTTCAAATATGATTTTTTTTCCTATAATTCTTCGCAGCTGCCGCCCAAGGCCAAGGACGACCTCTCGGGCATAGATAACATGCTGCGCCGCAATCCCTCCCTGGCGATCGATATTGTGGTTTCGGCCAACGACTCGTATTCACTGCCGCCCATGCCCGAGATCAAGGATAAGAAAAAGCATGGCAGGAAAGTGGTGCCAGCCGCCCGGCCGCAATACGACACACTGGCCGTGAAAACACTCGTGGATGGGCGTACTGCTGAGCTTGCAAGGTATATCGGCCTCGAACTTGTCCACGCCGGGCGCGTAAATGTAGTGCCTGATTACGCGCTTAAATCCGAGAATATTGCCGCGCGGCCTGCCGAATCCATTATAAGGGTTGCATTGGCGAAAGAGCAAAAATAGCTTACCGGAAGCCTTCGGTCAGGCTTCCGCGTATCGCGCGCGGGAACCCGGCACCCGCGGGAGCGCCGCCGGCACCCGTAATCGAGAGCGCAGCGGCGTAGGCGAGCGCATCCACCTGGTCATCGTGCGAGCCCTTGGGGAATTCCAGCATCTCCTTCTCGAGCTCTGCCAGCCATGGCGCGGAGCGCGGGAAGAACACCTTGCCGGCCTCCATCCTGGCAGCCAGTGGAAGGGCCCGCGCCACCTTGTCGCGGTCGGCCCTCAGCTCCTTCACGGGCAGGCCTTCCAGCCGGGCAGCACGGACAAGCGCCACCTGATACTGCACGGCCTCGATGCCGATGAGGCTCGGCGAGTGCTTTCGGGCTATCCGGCGCAGTAAATTCATGTGCTCCGATGGGTCAAAGCGCTCCCTGATAAGATCAAGCACGATAATATCGCTTTCAGGCGTCAGCCCGAAAATAACCGCCACCGTGTAGTCGGCTGTCTCGCGCGAACTCATAGCGAGGTCGATGGTCGAGCAGACGATCAGCTTCTCGCGTGGCCACCTTCTGACTGCCGCCACAGCCCCGCTCAGATTTTCCCCGGTTATTATTCCATCGGTCTCATTATAATAATTGATATATTTTCGATTGAAGATACCTCCGTCGGCGGGCAGGGGTGCCTGATTATATAAAGCGGAAAACCAGAATGAACCTGTCAGATTCTTGATCTCGTCCAGCTTTTCCCTCGGGTATCTTGCCGGCCAGAGCGCTTCGCCTTCCTTTCTGCCAAGCGGATCCCCCTTTCCCGCTATTGCCGGGAGCGACAGGAAATCCCAGTTCGCACCGCTGTCAAAACTCATTTTCTTCAGCCTTCCAGTCAGGTCGTCCTCGTGCCACCTTGTCATCACTATTATAAGCGAAGCACCCGGCTCGAGACGCGTATATGCCGTGGCGCCGAACCATTCCCACATTTTGTCGCGGACAAGGCGGCTTCGGGCATCGGCGTCGCTTTTAACCGGGTCGTCCATGATCATGATGTCGGCCCCCCTGCCGGTCCGCGAGCCGCCGGCGCCGGTGCACGACATT
>CAZIHB010000353.1:0-3180 GCA_964538535.1 uncultured Hyphomicrobiales bacterium
TCAAATCTGAAGGCATTAATAAAAATTCCACTATTTTATGCAATCTTTGCTTTGGTCTGGATTTATTTTTCCGATCAAGTGGTCGATTTTTTCTTCGATGACCCGCATATAATCACGCGGATACAGACCTGGAAGGGCAGCGCTTTTGTTCTGGCGAGTGCCGGGCTGATCATGTGGCTGCTTTATATAGAATTGAAACAAATCGCCCAGAAAAACTCCCGAATTGAGGAATTGCTTGCAAAGCAAAAAATAATCACCGAAAACATGGTGGAAGGTATTATTATCGTGCAGAGCGGTGAGATTGTGTTCGCAAACCCCAGTGCCGAGGAGATTACGGAGTTCAAGATCAAAAACATGATTTCGAACCCGTTCAGCAATTTATTCTACCCCGAGGACAAAGAAAGAATTGAGCATATACTGGCGGATGAAAGCCCGATGCGAGAGATGGTGTTCTATCTTATCCGGAAAAGCGGCAGGCAGGTTCCCGTGGAAATCAACGCAAATTCCATTTCATGGAACGGAAACCGGGCTCGAATAATATACATTTTCGACATTTCGGACAGAATCAGGCAGAAAAGGGAACTCGAGGAGCAGAAGCTGTTTTTCGAGCAGCTCTTTTACCAGTCCAAGCCTGCCTCGCAGATATACGACGCCGAGGGTAACTGCCTTCGGGTCAATAAGAAATTTACCGAGACGTTCTATGTAGCGCCCGCGAATATTGAAGGAAAATACAATATTCTGAAAAGCGAAGAGATCCAAAGGCTGGGCAGCATGGATAAAATCACGCGGACGATGAAGGGGGAAGTCTGCGAGTGGGAGGTTCAGCACGACACTGCAGAAACGGCTTCGAAGATGGGGATTCAGATAGAGGGGAGGAGAAGAGGCTGGTTCAGGGCCCGTTCCTATCCCATTTTTGATGATAACGGTGCAGTGAAATATATGATTATTCAGCACGAGGATATAACTCATCAAAAGGTTGCAATGAATAAAGTGGCAGAAAACGAAGCAAAACTCGTTGCCATCGCCGATAATTTTCCTAACGGGATCATTGCGCTTTTTGACCGCGATATCCGCTATGTGCTTTTCAACGGGCTTTCCTTGAAACCGGTGGGATTGAGCACCGAGGATGTCATCGGGAAAAGGCCTGCCGAAATATTTTTCGGCGATTCACTAAAGCAGATAGAATATTACTCCAGGCTGACCTTGAAGGGCATTCCATCAGTCTTCGAGGCTCGGCTGAACGAAATGTATTTCGACATGCGGACAGTGCCCGTAATAAAATCCGAGGAAGTGATACTTGGCCTTCTGATTGCGCAGGATGTTACGGAAAGGAAGCTCGCGGAAATGAAACTCATTAAGATGAAAGACGAGCTGGAAAAGAGAGTCGCCGAGCGCACGGAAACACTTGAAAGGCTGACAACAGAGCTGGAAAAAGAGATAGCTGAGCATAGAAGGGCAGAGGCCAAATTAACGGCGATGCAGGAGGAAACGGTGAAAGCACTGACCTCGGAAAAGGAATTAAACGAGTTGAAAAGCATTTTCATATCGACCGTGACAAATGAATACCGCACGCCGCTTATCGTTATCCAGTCAGAAACTTATTCAATGGAGGATTCTTTCAGAAATTCTAAGGCGGATGAATTTCAAGAGCAGATTCAGACAATCAGGCGCTCGGTGAAAGAGATGTCGAACATGATGAAGGATGTAGTTGCCATCGGCAGAAACGAGATTGAAAAACGGGCCATGAATCTGAGAGATATTGACCTGATTCCCGTCATCAACGACGCTATGGAAGAAATCAAAACAAAGGACGGGTGCGCGCATACTATTGAATTCGGGCCATTTCCGGACTCCTTAATAATAAGGAGCGAGGAAACGCTGCTTAAACAAATAATCTGGCATCTGGTCACTAACGCGTTGAAGTTTTCGCCCGAGGGAAGCAGTGTGCGGCTTAATCTTGAGGTAACCGGCCTTAACGTGGAGATTATCGTGGCCGACGAGGGGATAGGCATTCCGGAGGAAGACATGCCAAGGCTTTTCACGGAATTCTTCAGAGGGTCGAATGTCGGCTCTGCAGCAGGTGCGGGGCTTGGCCTGACGATAGTGCAGAAATGCGTTAAAAGCCTGAAAGGAGAGATCATTATTACTTCGGAAAGCGGAAAAGGTTCCGTGTGCCGAGTGATTTTGCCGGTTTCGGCGGAATAATCCGAATTTTTTGTTTGCATGGAATTCATATTATCGCTAAATTTGTATCCTGTTAAGCGGCGTGTTCGTCTAGCGGTTAGGACACGGCCCTCTCAAGGCTGAAACAGGGGTTCGATTCCCCTACGCGCTACAAAAAAGCAACCTGTTGATGATTCACAGGTTGCTTTTTTTTTTCGTTTGGCTGCCTGCCATTTTATTCCAAACCCTATGCCGATAAGCCTAAAGCACGACGAAGATGACGGAGCGGCCTACTTAGGCCGGAATAATAGCGTTTAAAAATTAGCTAACTAAAATTCGAATATTTGAATCTATATTTACCTAATAAATCGGATATTCAAAACACCCGGGAAGATCAAATTAACTAATCTTTTGGCGGAATTTATTAAACCGGCCAAAATACAGCTATGGTCCAACCGATTCAGATATTAATCGCGGTGCAGGAAAGAACGGCGCAAATAATTGTAATATAGGCAATAGAACGAATGTTGGCCGGGATTTGTGATGTAGGTAGCAGTAAATAAAAATAATGTGCGGAAGTGACTTCTCTCGGATTCTTTGCCGGGAGCGGGTTTATAAAAGCTACTTACAATAATTAAGAAATTCGTTAAGTAAAAATAATTGCATAGCTACCTATAACTACCTAAATTGCATTTGTTATTAGATTCAATAGCGCTGAAAGGGCACTCAATATTGAAAACGAGTTTCAAAACTAATAAAAAAGAGGTAGCTATGTTCCGAACAATCCTAAATGCCTTCGCACTTGCCGTCATGGCATTATCTTTCGCGGCCTGCTCGAGCGATAATCCATTCAAGCCTACGGATGCCGCTCCCACGGCAGCAGAAGCCGCTGCAGATCAGTATATCGTTGTGATGAACGGCGCAAGCGGAAGCGAGACATTTTCGGCCGCCGGAGTGGAAGCGGAAGTTGCCGGCCTGCTTAACCGGCACGGAATCCCGCAGACGGCGGTTGTCGAT
>CAZIHB010000354.1:0-3176 GCA_964538535.1 uncultured Hyphomicrobiales bacterium
GGAAGTAATAACAGGTAAAATATTTCCAGGATTACCAATATATCACTATGGCGTAATAATATAGTTTGAATTGTGCGGGACAACAAGATAATGCCGGAATAAAATGACATTCGAAATTGGCCGTTACATTAGGTAAATACAAAAAAGTGTTTTAATTTTGTATGTTATAGGTGTTTAGAGCCTATTTTTTTTTAGAAAAAAGTAAAAGTAATAATTTGCTTTTTTGGGTTCTCATAAACTAAAAGAGAAATGGTATGATGGAAGAAAAAAACGAACGCTTCTTTGGGGAATTTGAGTACCCCACACGCGAAGAATGGAAGCAAGCGGCGATAAAGGCTCTCAAGGGCGCTCCGTTTGAGAAAAAGATGTTTACGAAAACGTACGAGGGGATAACGCTAAACGCGATATATGATCAAGAAGATATCGCGAATCTGCCCCACATGAAGAACGGTTTCCCGGGCTTCTTTCCTTTCGTCAGGGGCACACAGGCCTCGGGCTTCAAAGCATTTTCGTGGGAAGTGAGCCAGAGAATTCCTTATCCCTTTGCCGAAGATTTCAACGCCGCTGCCAGGCATGACCTGGAAAGAGGCCAGACAGGCCTGAACATAAGGCTTGACCGCTCGGCGACTGAAGTTGGAGAATATAAAATTGGTTGCGGCCTGAATCTCAGAACTGTTGAAGATATGAGCAAAGCATTTTGCGGGATAGACTTGGAAAAGACGCCTGTTCATGTTGACTGCGGCCTTGCAGCTCCTGCTTTTGCAGGACTTCTCGCCGCATATGCCGAAAAGAAAGGCATTCAGCTCCGCAACGTGACGGGGTCGCTCGGATTCGATCCCATCGGTGAGCTTGCCTGCAAGGGCAAAATTGCCGGCGAGATGGATAAATACTTCGACCAGATGGCAGCACTTGTAACCATGGCCAAAACTATGGCACCTAAATTCAGAGTTGTTGGCGTTAATGCCGACTTATACCACAACGGCGGTGCCAATGCAGTGCAGGAAGTGGGATACGCCATGTCTGCAGCCGTTACTTATCTAAAAGCTATGGCCGAGCGCGGAGTAGATATAAGCGATGCCGCGAATTCCATCAGGTTCTCTTTCAGTGTCGGCTCGAATTTCTTCATGGAAATTGCCAAGCTTCGTTCGGCAAGAATGATTTGGGCGCGCATAGTGAAGGAATTCGGCGGGAATGAAAATGCACAGAAAATTAATATGCACGTCAACACATCGTGCCGCAATAAAACAAAATACGATCCGAACGTAAATATGCTCAGAAACACGACTGAAGCCATTTCAGCCATACTCGGCGGCTGCGACAGCCTGCACGTAGCATACTTTGATTCAAGGTTCGGACTGCCTGAAGAATTCTCCAGAAGAGTGTCACGCAACACACAGCTCGTGATCGGAGAAGAAGCACATCTCACTGATACTGCCGATCCGGCAGCAGGTTCGTGGTATCTTGAATCAATCACCGCCCAGCTCGCCGAGATGATTTGGAATCTCTTCGCCGAGACGGAGAAAAACGGCATGATTGAATCATTGAAAAGCGGGAATATCCAGGCAGAGATAGAGAAGATACAGAAAGAAAGGATGAAAAACGTGTCCTTCAGGTCGCAGGCAATTCTCGGCACGAATAAATTTGCAAATCTCAGCGACAAGGCAATAGAGAATGTGAAGATAGTAACAGCCGAAGAAATCAAAAAGGCTGCCGACAATTTTGCATCCTTCATTTCGAAAAGAGACGAGGCAAAAGTGGCAGGCATCTTAGCTGAAATCAAGAACGCCGGCGCGATCAGCAAAATAGATGAAGCCGCCGCTGCCGGAGCTACTCTTGCTGAAATTACAAGCGCGCTGAATGCTGCCGGAGCCGGGATTGAAGTGACACCTGTCGTGATCAAACGCGATGCTGAAATCTTCGAGGCTCTGCGCGACAACGCGAATAATTATCGTGCTGCTAACGGCAATCTGCCCAAAGTTGTTCTTGTCAATTTCGGTACTGTCAGGGACTACAAGGGAAGGGCTGACTTCTCGCTTGATTTTGTCCAGGTTGGCGGCTTCGAGGCCGTGATGACCGAAGGCTTCAAGAGTATAGATGACGCCGTCAGGGGATTGGAAGGAATTGATGCAGCTGCTTATGTAATCTGCTCGACAGACGACAAGTATGTTGAAATCGTTCCTGAATTTGCTCCCAAGTTTAAATCTGCAAAACCCGGCAAAAAACTTGTTCTTGCAGGATTCCCGCAAGATAAGGTGGAAGAATACAAAACAGCCGGCGTGGATGAATTTATCCATGTTAAGGCTAATAATTACGAGTTCCTTTCGAACTTGCAGAAATTTGCCGGTATATGCTAAGCAGAATCCGATAATTATTTGTAAAATTATAGTAAAAAAACAGACTTGGAGATATAAATGAAATCACCTGATTTTTCTTCAATCAAATTCGCGGAGGCCTTCCCGGAGGTCAATAAAGCCGAGTGGGCTACGCGAGTGAGCAGCGAGACAAAACGCACTTTGGACGAGCTCGTTGTCAAATCCATGGAAAATATCGATATTGCTCCCATATACACACAACAGGACGTGGCAGGACTCGAGCACACACATTTCACAGCCGGTATTGCCCCGAATCTCAGAGGGCCTTACCCGACAATGTATGTAGCTCAGCCTTGGACTATTCGCCAATATGCCGGCTTCTCGACAGCCGAGGAGAGCAACGCGTTCTATAAAAGAAACATTGCTGCAGGCCAGAAAGGCCTTTCAGTGGCATTCGACCTTGCCACTCATCGCGGTTATGATTCAGATCACCCGAGAGTTGTAGGCGACGTTGGTAAGGCCGGCGTGGCTATCGATTCGATACTCGACATGAAGATTCTATTTAAGGATATCGCACTCGACAAGATGTCGGTGTCGATGACGATGAACGGCGCCGTGATGCCCATCCTTGCTTTCTATATCGTCACTGCACTCGAGCAGGGCGCGAAGCTCGAAGAGCTTGCCGGCACAATTCAGAACGATATTCTGAAAGAATACATGGTGCGTAACACGTACATTTACCCACCGGAATTCTCAATGAAAATCATTGCCGATATCTTTGAATTTACATCGAAGTTCATGCCCAAGTTCAACAGTATTTCCATTTCCGGCTATCATATGCAGGAAGCGGGCGCCACCAACGAC
>CAZIHB010000355.1:0-3162 GCA_964538535.1 uncultured Hyphomicrobiales bacterium
ATGATCTCGTTTTCAATTTTGTTGAATGTTGGAATATTTTTTTTATAAGCGGACTGATGCCCATTGGAAACCAGAAAATTAAGAATAGGCTCTCTCGAGATAGATAACGCCCTGCTGCTCGCGCCCATGGAGGGCATAACGGACATTCCTTTCAGGATAATATGCCGCCGCCTGGGAGCGGACATTGTTTACTCGGAATTTATTGCAGCGGAGGCACTGATACGCGACGCGAAAAAATCATTCGACAAGATGATAATGAGCGCCGAGGAAAGGCCCGTGGCCGTGCAGATATTCGGCGGCAACCCGGACTCCATGGCCGAATCCGCGAGAATAACCGAGGAGCAGGGGCCCGACATACTCGATATTAATTTCGGATGCTGGGTGAAGAAAGTTGTGAACAACAACGCCGGCGCGGCATTATTGAAGGACCCTGCAAGAATGGCCGAGATCACGCGGCGATGCGCCGAGGCAGTGAAAATACCGGTGACGGTGAAGACACGCCTCGGGTGGGACAAGGACAACAAGAACATACTTGATTTCGTAAAGTCGATCGAGGACGCGGGGGCCCGCGCGATAACGATACACTGCCGCACGCGCGACATGGGCATGAAAGGCGATGCGGACTGGACATGGATCGACAGGATAAAGGAAAAAGTCAGCATACCCGTGATACTCAACGGCGACGTTGTCACTCCCGGTGACGCGCTGCGGGCCTTCGAGACGACGGGCTGCGATGCCGTGATGATCGGCAGGGCGGTGGTGGGGAATCCGTTTTTGTTCCGCAGGGCCAAATCCCTGATCATGACGGGCAGCGAGGGGCCGATGCCATCGGTTGAAGAAAGAATCAACACCTGCCTTGCCCACCTTGAGCTGAACATACAATACAAGGGATTCCCCAGGGGGCTGTTCGAATTCAGAAAGCACTACTCCGGCTACCTGAGGGGGATGTACAACGCGTCGCTTGTCAGGCAGAAGCTTGTCGTGGCGGAGACTATCGAGGAAGTGAAAAGCCTGCTGAACGGCTTTTACGATTATCTGGCCGGCGAGGGCAGGCTCGAGCCCGAGAGTTTCGGCAATGCTCCAAAGGTGGTTTGCCGGAGCGATTCATTTTAGCACCGCGCGGCGAGTGGCAAAATGAGAGGGCAGAAAGCACAGGGTGCGCCTTCTTCGCTTTCGGGGCGTAGTTTTTTTAATAATAAACATTGCCATATATTTGCTAATTGTGGCGAGTGCCAGTGGAACGCGGGGCACTTTTAATCGGGGTATATTGTTTTGGGTTTATATTATTTGATAAAAAAGAGGATAATCTGATGAATACTCATGATTGTGATGTAGTGGTTCTGGGCGCGGGCCCCGGTGGTTATGTTGCTTCGATCAGGGCTTCGCAGCTTGGCCTGAAAGTGATTTGCGTGGAAAAAGCCGATCTGGGCGGCGTGTGCCTGAATTGGGGCTGTATTCCCACAAAGGCTCTTCTCAAGAGCGCCGAGTACATGCACTTCATGCATCGCTCGGAGGAGTTCGGGTTCAAAACAGAGAATTTTGAGGTGGATTTCGGAAAAGTGATCAAACGCAGCCGCGACGTATCCTCAAAGATGTCCAACGGCGTCGGTTTCTTGTTCAAGAAATATAAAGTGGAGCAGGTGCGCGGCGAGGGATACATCAAATCGAGGGGCATAATCGAGGTGAAGGACAAGGACGGCAGCGTGACTGACGTGGTGAACGCCAAGAACATAGTTATAGCCACTGGTGCGCGCCCGAGGATGTTCCCCGGCATAGAAGTGGACCGCAAGAGCATCATTACAAGCAAGGAAGCCCTGATCCAGCCGAAAGTGCCGAAATCCCTCATAGTGATGGGAGCCGGAGCCATCGGTGTGGAATTCGCGTATTTCTACAGCTCCTTCGGCGCGGAAGTGACAATCATAGAGATGATGGACAGGCTGCTCCCGATCGAGGATGCTGACGTCTCGAAAGAGCTTGAGCGCAATTTCCGCAAGGCGAAGATCAAAACCATGACTTCGACACGCGTGCTTTCCGCCGTTGCAACCGAGAACGGCGTCGAGATCAAGGTGCAGAAGAAAGATGGATCGGAAGTAACGCTCACGTCCGAGCTCGCGCTCAACGCGATCGGCATAAGCGCGAATATAGAAAATATCGGGCTTGAGGATCTCGGAGTTGAAGTCGAGCGCGGTTTCATCAAGATAGATAAGCAAATGCGCACCTGTGTGGAAGGCGTTTACGCTATCGGCGACGTGGCGGGTGCACCCTGGCTTGCCCACAAAGCATCAGCCGAGGGCATAGCCGTTGCAGAAATTATCGCCGGCCACGAGAATGGCGGCGTTGATTACTGGAACATACCCGGCTGCACCTACTGCCAGCCTCAGGTGGCAAGCGTAGGCCTCAGCGAGGCAAAGGCAATAGCCGCCGGCCACGAGGTTAAAATCGGGAAATTCCCCTTCACGGCAAGCGGCAAAGCCCACGGCATCGGCGAGCCTGTCGGGTTCGTGAAGCTGGTATTCGATGCGAATGACAGCAAGCTGCTCGGCGCCCACATGATAGGCCCCGACGTCACCGAGATGATAGCCGAAATGGGCCTGGCCCGCTCACTGGGGGCTACGGCGCAGTCAATAATGAAGACAATACATGCGCACCCGACATTATCTGAATCTTTAATGGAAGCCGCCGCCCAGGCTTATGGTGAGGCTATCCATATTTAATAAAGCGGGAACTATAATGGAAAAAAGAACATTAACATATTGTAATATTGGCCTTATTGATTATAAAGAGGCATGGGATCTCCAGAAAAGTATATTTGATTTAAGATATAACAAAAAAATATCTGATGTTATACTGCTGCTTGAACATCCACATACTTACACACTTGGTAAAGTAGCAGATAAAAACAATCTTGTTGGCTCAGATGAATACCTGTCAAAAAATCATATATCGGTTTATGATATTGACCGGGGAGGAGATATAACTTATCATGGCCCGGGGCAGATTGTTGGATATCCAATAATAAGCCTTACTGAGTGGCAGCAGGATACACATAAATATTTGCGCAGCCTGGAAGAAGTAATAATTAAAGTATGTGCAGAATATGGAATTACAGGGGGACGGGAACCTAAGTATACAGGTGTTTGGATTGAAGACAGGAAGATCGGA
>CAZIHB010000356.1:0-3155 GCA_964538535.1 uncultured Hyphomicrobiales bacterium
GTGGTGCAGCACGTGATGCAACAGAATACAATCTGGAAGAAAGTCGGTTCCTTCCATTTTGAGGAGGACGCGAAATACTCAATGTATCTCGATAAGCCCGGCCATTTCTTCGGCACCTACCTGCCAAGCTATATATTCGGGGAAACGCTGCTCACGCTTGGTTTCAGCGATAACTCATCAGCTCTGATCGGCGGCCTGATGGGGCTGAGCTATACGGGGTACGTTGAAGTTCTGGACGGTTTCAGCAAGGACTTCGGTTTCTCGCCTTCCGATTTCATGGCCGATTGCGCGGGTGCCGGATTCTATATCGCGCAGCACTACGTGCCATATCTTCAGAATTTCACACCCAAGTTCATGTACGTGAAGCCGAGCTGGATAAACGAGCAGAACAGGAAGCCGAGCGATTCCTTTATCGATGATTACAGCTCCCAGACATTCTGGCTGAGCATGAACGTGCACAACATGCTGCCCGCGGGCTTGAAAAAATACTGGCCCGAATGGCTCGAGCTGAGCCTTGGCTATGGCGTTTACAGCCTTTGTGCGCCAAATCTCGGCGGCGACACCTGCTATTGCAACCCGAAAATATCATACCCCGAGAACAATGACGCGTGGGGTAACCGCAAATTTCTGATTTCCGTGGATTATAACCTCGTCAAGCTTCTGCCCGACGGCCCAGGATTTTTCAACTGGCTGAAACAATCACTCCGGAACTTCAAAATGCCTGCCCCGACGCTCGAGATAGGCAGGAAAACAAAGTTCTATATAGTTTACCCGGTGAATTTCACGATAGGATAAAACAAAAGAGGCAGTTCAAAGAACTGCCTCTTTTGTTTTATTTTCAGAATTCCAAGCGCTCAGCCCGCTGATCCGCAGCAAAAATCACAATTGATTACCTGCAAATAGCGATTTCTGACATGGCCCGGCCATAGGCACTTTTCAGCTGCAGAATGTAGATGCCGGACTGAATGCCATCCGTGGAAAACTCGTATTTTGCTTTGCCCCGGCAATTATCGCATTCACAGACGGTCAGAACATGCCTGCCCATTATATCATAGAGCATGAGAGAGAATGGCCCGCACTTTGGCAGCGTGCATTCAGCAGTGGCCATGCTGCCTGATTGCCTGACCGAAAGGCCGGGCTTATCAGAAGAAATTTGTTGTGATTCGTTTGCATTGTCCAGTATGTTTTTGTTTATATTCAGAAGAGCAATGTAGCCGGTTTTATTAGCGATTGAATTTCCAAGTATTTTGGGATTACTGGGTTTGCCGGCCGGTTTAACGATTTCGCTTTCTTTTTCTATGGAGATGGAATTACCGGCGATAATAATATACCCTTCATTAGTAATATCGATATCGTTGATCGAGCCCATTCTCCCCGGCAGCTCGACCGTTTTGACGGACAGGTTGTCAGCCCTGAAAAATTCAATTTCCATAGTCGCGCTGCTGCCGGCCACTGCAAAATTCGCCCCGCCGAGATGCTTTAACGTGAAAAATTCCGAGTTGTCAGGGCCATACTTAATATAGGAGTATTTTTGATTTCCTTCTTTATCCACAAGAAATATTGCTCCAAAAGTTGTACTATCTCTGTTAACAGTTCCGGCCAGCAGGTATCCGAAATTATCGTTCCAAAGTATTTTTCTGATCTGCGCTGCCGTGTCGATTTTCATTGTGATCGAGTCAATTATTTGAAGGCTGTCATCGTAAGAAACAAGCTTAATCGGGCTATTTTTTTCTTTGATGCAGGCAGCAAGCCGTCCATCCTTATCGAGTGCAATGGCTTGAAGGCCCGAAATCGTGAAGTAGTATCTGAAGACGTTATCTCCAATCGCATATTCTCCGATACTATTTTCGCTATACGGGTGAACATAGAATTTTCGATTTCCTGCTCTTAGTAAGTTTATCCTATCATCTTTTCCGGAAATCAATGCCGAAAAATTGTAGCCGTTTAATGGGATCTGCTTATAATCTGACATTGAATTCAAATGTAAGTATGGGTTGACCAAATAGTAGCTTGCAATACCATTAAAGTATCCGTCAGATCCAAGAAATAAACAGCCGCCATCCGGGAGTTCGCGATAGTTGTGCATTTTGCAGCTAAAGGTGGTGTCTGTTGAGCTTAGGTCAGGTTTTAATCTGAAAAGTTGCGAATTGTGGAAAGTAGTTGAATGTATAGGAATTTCATACGGGGAATCATAAATAACCTTAACACTCTTGCCAAAATTTGCGCAATAGATTATATCCCCGTTTGCTGCAACCAGGCCGAACGGTATATTGCAGTTGTTCGATTCGTCGAAGTACTCCTTTTCAAACAACACATCAAAGAAGTTCGATTTTGGGTACGAAGTTACTATTGAATCCGGCAATTGAAATTCATGGTAATGGTGGTCGTCAAGGATCCGGATCTTTGGCCTGAATGTTCCAAGTATTGAATAAGACTTGGTTATTGTTCCATTTATGCTGTATTTAGTGCGCGAGCTGTCTCCGAAGTTCCAATAGTATTCTTTCACAGGCACGCTTGTTTTGAAATTGAAAGTAACCTCCAGCGGGAGGATCCCGCTGGTAACGTTTGCAGTGAATTCACAAGATAATTTCGGATCTACTTTTATCAAAGCGTTGAAACAAACTGTGTCACGGCTTGAATCGTAATCAACAATCAGAGTGACGCTATAGATTCCCTCACTTTTATAGGGGTGCACCGGATTTTTTTCAGTTGAAGTTTCACCATCGCCAAAATCCCAATGCCAAGCCTTCGGAGTGCCCGTTGATTTATCGAGGAACCTGACATCCTGCCCGACGTGAACAACGGAGTCTTTAGTAATAAACCAGCCCTTTGCCTTCGAACACATGAGCGCGGGGGTGTATATTCTTATCTTGCCGTCCTTTCCGGCTATAGCGATTGAATTGGAGTCAGGAGATAAGTCCAGGAACAGCCCGTTTTGTCCCCGGGCACTTCGCTTGGTTTCGAGTAATAACTCGCCTGTTTCAGAGTCGTGAAGGTTGAACACATTCGTACTAAGAGTATCACTCAGCGCGATTAGATACTTTTCGCTCAATGACTGCCTGAGATCAATGGCTTTAATAAATTTGAATGTGTCAGTGGGGGCGAACCCCGGGACGGTAAAATAAGTAATCTCATCTAAGCCTTTTGCAGCAAAA
>CAZIHB010000357.1:0-1297 GCA_964538535.1 uncultured Hyphomicrobiales bacterium
TGGGTCAAAAAATTGAATATCAGAAAGTGGAACAACATTTTCCATCGCGATTTGGGGTATTTTTTCGCGGCAGCCACGGTGATCTATGCACTATCAGGCATCGGGCTGAACCACGTGAGGGAGTGGAACCCGAGCTATATAATCGAGAGCAGGGGATTGCAGGTGGAGCTGCCGAAACATCACAATGAGATAAGAAAAGACCAGGTGTTATCGATTGTCGAGCAGCTCGGGGAAAAAGACAATTACAAGAGCTATTATTTTCCGAATGATTCCACACTGAAGATATTTGCCGGCAACAGCACAGTTGAAATCGACCTTGCAAGCGGGCAGGGAGAGTTTGAGAAGATTACGCGCCGCCCCTTGTTCTATCAGGTTAGTTTCCTGCATTATAATAATGGCGGCAAATACTGGACATGGTTTTCGGATATTTTTGCCGGCTGCCTTATTATTATTTCGATCTCGGGGCTGTTCGTGCTGAAAGGCAAAAATGGCTTCAAAAAGCGCGGCTGGTGGCTATGCCTTCTGGGGCTGGGCCTTCCGATTGCATTCTTTATTTTAGCTCAATAATCACATGCTATACCCAAAAAGATAATCGCGGCCCGAAAACGGCCAACCGGGCAGTGAACCGAAACAATGCCGAAATTGGGAAATCTGCCGGGAGTGAAAAACAGAAAGTATAACAGGCTGAACAAAATGGCGCGTAACTTTTTTTACGCGCCATTGTTATTTCGAATCGCCATTTTCGTTGATAAGGATAATCAATGACAGCCGTGGTGATTGCAGCTGTTTTCCATTGTGAGCTGCTCCAGGCCGACTGACTGAAATTCCCCGAGAATTTCCCTTGCTGTCATGCCGGCCGAGGCTCTGAACACTCGAATACCCATATTATTCAGCAGCATCAGAGCGCGCCCTCCCATGCCGCCTACGATCACGGTATCGACGGATTTGCCCGCGAGTGCCCCGATGGGATTGCATTGCCCATGCTCATGCTCGGCGTTACCATTGTCGATAATCTCCAATTCCATCGTGGCAGTTTCAATCAAAAGAAAAAAAGGCGCGCTGCCGAAATGGCCGTAGGCCAATGAATCAAGGCCTTTTGGCTCTTCTGTCGGAATACATATTTTCATGCGAAAGCTCCTTACCTATATAATAAATCAAAGTTATTCCAAATATTTATTTCAGCGTCCGCCGTGAAAACCTCTTCCGCCGCGTCCCGAAAAGCACTTTGTGTTGCCCGTTTCACGTTTACAGTTTTTTCCACGGGCTTTTCCGGCGTTGTCGCAAATACCGTCGTTGT
>CAZIHB010000357.1:1397-3148 GCA_964538535.1 uncultured Hyphomicrobiales bacterium
TCTTATCGATGAAGAATCTTCCTTTTCGATTGTCGGTTGAGTTTCTGTTTTGTGCGTTGTCGCAAATACCGTCGTTGTTCTTATCGATGAAGAATCTTCCTTTTCGATTGTCGGTTGAGTTTCTGTTTTGTGCATTGTCGCAAATACCGTCGTCGTTTCTGTCAATAAATGCAGCGCGGCTATTGGCTGCAGCACAGGTGCCCTTATTAACCTGAGAATAGGCACAAATTGAAGTGCTTAAAATGATTGCAGCCAGCTGATATATTCTTCTCATAGGATACCCCCTTGAGATATTTGTGAAATTTAATTATTAGTAATTTTCTTAAGGATGCTGCTATAAGCATCGTCAAGAATGCCGTATGAATTGAAATTCGAGAGCCCGCCATTCTCGGTGGCCAGGCACAAGCCGTCAATTAATGGGATCTGGGCCAGTAGCTCGGTTTCGAATTTTTCTGCAATGTAAGATCCGCCTCCCTTGCCAAAAAGGAAGTACTTTTCGTCTGCATGTGCTGCCGGAGTAAACCAGGCCATATTTTCGACAATGCCGAGTATCGGCACATTGATATCTTTATGCTTGAACATGTTGAGGGATTTTTGCACGTCAGCGATAGAAAGCAGCTGTGGAGTGGTTACGATCAGAACCCCGTCAAGCGGAATGCTCTGGCAGAGTGTCAGCGCAATATCTCCTGTGCCGGGCGGCAGATCGACTATCAAATAATCAACATCTTTCCAGAGAGTATTTTCAATGCAGGTTTTCATGTAGTTCGAGGCAACCGGTCCTCTCCAGATCACAGGTTGTTCAGCATCGAGGAAAAAGCCGATAGACATGATCTGGACGGAATTCTTAACAATGGGGATAAGTTTTTCATCATCACCGATCTGGACGATCTCCGGACGCAGCGTCTCCACGTTGAATATGATGGGTATCGAGGGACCATAGATATCAGCATCGAAAATAGCAGTCTTATATCCCTTCGAACTGAGATATAATGCAAGATTGGCTGATACGCTTGATTTTCCGACACCGCCCTTTCCCGATGCAACACCTATAATTTTTTTCACATCGGGCAATTTGATTTTTTCAATTATATCGTTCATTTAATACCTCAAGTAATTTTTCAAAATGCTCAGTAATAGTGATTATTGAATACAAATCCATGCTATTCGCAGGATTCAACACTTTTGTGCTCCGCGCCGGATGCAGTGAGGCCTCCCTTGCAGACCGGGCACTCCACAGCATTATCCGGGGCTGATTCGGCTTTAAAATCCGATTTACATCTCGGGCATATCCATCTCTTTAAATTCGGAGATATTTCAACTTTTCCACCGGCTATTTTCAGTGCTTTCGATTTCACCAGGCACTCGGCAATTTTTTTATGTGCTGAATTGATGATGTTTCCGAATGTCTGCCTGGAAACATTCATCTGCTCGGCGGCTTTTTCCTGGTAGAGGCCTAAATAATCCGCGAGCCTGACCGCTTCATATTCGTCTATCGTCAGTACTATCTCGTCCAGATCCTGCATCCTGATTCCGGCCGGCTTGAAGCAAATTACTTCCGGATTCGACTCAATTTGTCTGCATTTCTGTGGTCTGGGCATGTTAAAGCAACACCTTTTGTTGAAAATATTATTGGCAAATGCCATATACAAATATACAAATATAACTGGCTTATGCCAATTATATTTGTATATAACCGAAAAAAATTTCCGCTATTCCAGTCTGATTTTGAATTTCCTGATTGCAATGGTGAG
>CAZIHB010000358.1:0-3146 GCA_964538535.1 uncultured Hyphomicrobiales bacterium
AGCGAGATGAACAATTGGAAAGCCAAGGTGAGGAGCGAGTGGGGCAGGGTTACGATCACGAACGTGAAAAAAGTGGAAGGCCCCGAGCCTGCGCTCGGACTGCCGATAACTGTCCGCGCCGATGTCACGCTTGGCGGGCTGAGCCCTTCGGACGTGCAGGTGCAGGTATATTACGGCTACGTTGACCACCACGGGGAGATTCGTAATCCGGACTTTACGCCGCTCCATTGCATCAAAAGCGAGGGAGGAATTAATTTATACGAGGGTGAATATATAATACCCGAGACGGGCATGCAGGGCTTCACCGTGAGAGTGATCCCGACTCACCCGCTGCTGACGGATCCTGCCGAGATGTATCTTTGCGTGTGGGCGATGTCCTGAAAGCTGAAACAGCCGAATACCGCCGGGCCGCATTTTTTTATTTATGGCAGCCCGGCTTTTTTGTGCCGCGGGTGATGTTTTATTTGCAGGATTTAAAGTTTCCTTTCTCCGAAAAAAATGCTATTTTTCAATAATAATAGTTATATAAATTAATTCGAAACGATATGAAAGAACATTCCCTCACCCGTTTGACGATCGAGAATGCCGAATTTTATGCCTATCACGGCGTAAAGGATGCCGAGAAAAAGCTTGGCGGCAAATATCAGGTGGACATAGATTTATATTATGATGCCACCCAGGCAATCGTGAACGATGATGTGCGCGATGCACTCAACTACGAGGAGGCTCTCTTCTGTGTCTCCGACATCCTGGAGAACGAGAGGTACAATCTCGTGGAAACCATCGTGAATGAAATCCTGAATCAGCTGATGGAAAAATTCATGCAGCTGGAAAGGGCTACTGTCAGGCTGAGGAAGCTGAACGTGCCCGTGCAAAGTATTATTTCCTGTATCGAGTGCGAGCAGTCAATTGAAAGAGAATATGAAGATGACTCCGAGTAGCGGGGGAAAAAATTACGTGCTGCTTGCCTTGGGGTCCAACATGGGCAACCGCGTCGAGAATATAAAATCCGCGGTGCATTATCTTGTGGATACCGGCATACTGAGCAGTCCCGTGGTTTCGTCCGTTTATGAGTCAGAGCCCGTCGGGGTGAAGGAACAACCCTGGTTCCTGAATGCCGCGATCTCGGGTGAGACCACCCTGCCGCCGAATATTCTGATACAGGCGTGCAAGAGCCTTGAGTACCTTATGGGGCGTGTTGTAAGGCAAAGATGGCACGAGCGCGAGATCGATATTGATATCCTGCTTTACGGCTCGGACGTCGTGAACTGCAGCAAGCTGACAGTGCCGCACCCGAGAATGCACGAGAGGAAGTTCGTGCTTGTTCCGGCGGCCGAAATTGCCGGGCCTGCAGTGCACCCGTGCCTGCATAAATCTGTTGACGAACTTCTTGCCACCTGCAAGGACGATTCCATCGTCAAGAGTTTTCATTCCCTTCCGAAATCAACATGATTCCCGAGGAAAAAGTTGAACAAATACGATCCAGGGCCGACATACTCGATATCATAGGGGAATACGTCAGCCTGAAGCAGCGCGGGCGGAATTTCATCGGCCTTTGCCCTTTTCACACAGAGAAGACGCCATCCTTCACGGTCACGCCCGAGAAAGGCATATTCAAGTGCTTTGGCTGCGGAAAGGCGGGCAATGCAATCACTTTCGTGATGGAATACAGCAAGATATCGTACGTGGAAGCACTCGAACTGCTCGCGAAGCGCTATGGCATCAGCCTCGGGAAGGAAGATGGCGGCGAGGGCGCAGTGCACAGCCGCACCTCGGTTGTGATGAACGCGCTGAAGGCGGCGGCGGAGCTATACGCGGAGTATCTCATGAAGGCGGGAGAAGCCGCGATCGCCCGGCGCTACATGCAAAAGCGAAGATTCACACGCGAGACGGCAATGCGCTTCATGCTCGGCTACTCGCCGGAGAGCTGGGATTTCCTTGTCAGGCAGCTGGGCAGAAAGGGATTTTCTGTTGATATTTTGAACGACGCCGGCCTTGCAATAAAGAAGGACAACGGCCGGGTGTTCGACCGCTTCCGGGGCCGGGCCATGTTCCCGATCAGGGATTTCCTCGGCCGAGTGATCGGTTTCGGCGCGAGAATAATGAAGGACAGCAAGGACCAGCCGAAGTATCTGAACTCCCCCCAAACGCTTGTTTATGACAAAAGCAAGACGCTTTACGGCATTTTCGAAGCCCGAAACTCAATCATATCCCAGAAGCAGGCCATCATGGTGGAAGGTTACGCCGACGTCATCAGCCTGCATCAGGCAGGGTTCACGACTGCCGTGGCATCAAGCGGCACGGCGCTGACGCCCGGCCAATTGAAGCTGCTCTCGAAATATGCAAAAAAAATATTCTTTATTTATGACGCGGATTCAGCAGGCATAAATGCCGCTGACAAGGGGCTTGAGCTCGCTCTCGGCCAGGGGTTCGAGGTGAAGATCGTGCGGCTGCCGGCAGGTGAGGATCCGGACAGCATAGTGCGTGACCACGGCGAGACGAGGTTCCGCCTGTTCCTTGATAATGCTGTGAATTTCATTGATTTTAAGCTCGGGCTCTTCAAGAATGCCGGGCTGACCGAATCGCCCGGCGGAAAAGCCGACGCGGTGAGAGAGCTTGTCCGCCTCGTGACGCTGATACCCGACAAGCTGCAGCACGACTTCTTCATGCGCCAGATTGCCGGAAAGCTCGACCTGAGCGAGTCACAGCTGACGAAAATTTATTCCGACAAGGAGCTCTTCGAGAGAAAGCCGGCAGAGGAAGAGCATCCCAAAGAAATAATCAGGGAAGCCCCAAGGGAAGCAGAGCCCGTGCCCGCCGATAATCAGCCCGGCTCCGCTGAACTGATAGCCGGCATGACAACGGCCGAGAAGTCGATCCTGCGTATCATGCTTTCAGGCAGGAAGCAGGCTGAGGCTATTGCCTTTGGCGGCAAGATCACGCCGGAAGCTTTTATCACCGGCACAGCGAAAAGATTATTCGGCATAATGATTGAAAAGACCGGGGCTGACAATCTGATCGGGGTTATCTCAGGGGATGAAACGCTGAACCGTGCCGACAGGGAAGCATTGATTCACCTGGCTATCGAGGGAGAAAAACCAAGCGACAACTGGGAAAAATTCGGCACCGAACTACCCGAACCCGAC
>CAZIHB010000359.1:0-3144 GCA_964538535.1 uncultured Hyphomicrobiales bacterium
CGATGGTGAAAGAAGATAAAAAAAATATGGCGGAGAGAAGGGGCGAAGTTGAACAATGTTACTAAACTGTTGTGGCATTTTAGTGGCCGGCATAGTTGTATCCTGACTATTCCGGAGGATATGGATTAAAATGATGCTAAATCTACTTGTCGTATTATTGCTCCAAATTGGGAATTTTTCCAATTTCGATATAATTCAGTTTATGGTCGAGACTCCAGAACCTGGTTCGAGGCTTCACTACTCTATTACCAATGATATTATTAAGAGTTACAAATGTCCGGTCACCTCAATACCACTGATAATTAATGACGCAAAATGTTGTTGTAAAAAGTCCGAATTTTACGACAACTCTGATCGCTTTATGGAATTATTAAAGCAATTTCAAGAGCGATACGGCAGTGATCTTTCTCTATCGTCCATAGCGATAAGTAATTTTAAACATGATTACCACTATTCACCATCCATCTTCCAAATAGTCCGATCAAATGACAATAAGCACGGTTTGATATGCTATATTTCGGAAAAAGATTCGTTCAAAAGCGACACTTTAAACTTAGAAGAGATCGCTTTAATCAGTAAATTTTTCGATAGTTCGGAAAATACTTTAGTTTTTTACAATCCAAACTATAACTTAGAAGCTCCAATTATCAACCTATATATGAAGACTATTAATTTTCAAACTAATCGTACTGCTATCGCTTTATTTAAGGGAGTAACTAAATTTTATTTGGAGGATTTAAAGGAACTAAATCCATTGGAATCGGACTTTTATGAGATCGCGCGGCTCTATAACGATTTTTACAAATTGCTGGTTGATAAAACTACGGACATGAGATGCAAATCGGTTCTCAGCAAGTAGCAAAGAATGGATCCGGCGTTAATTGCGTTAAATAGAGGAGAAACTGAATGGTGCAAATTCTGTTATATATCCTGCTTCAATTAGGAAGCAGCAGTTATGAATATAATTTTGAGGATGTCGTAAAATATATGTTCGACACGAAAATTGAACGCTATACTTTCACCATCGGGAAGGGGGGCCACGCAGGTGAAAATACAGATATTATAAACATTGACAGTTTAAAAAGCAAAATCAATTATTGCTTCAGGACTACTAACTATGATCGACTCAACTCTATAGTAAGTATAAAATTAAAGCAATTTAAAGAAAATTATAGTCAAGACGTTGCTTTAACAACAATAGCGATTGGAGATTTCTCCCATGATGGTAAGTACGCTCAAACGGTATTCGCTATTGTAAAAACGACGGACAACAACCATGGATTTATATGGTATATTTCAACAAAGGATAGACCTAAATTTGACAGTCTGAGCACTGGTGATATGGAATTGACTGAAAAATTCTGTAATAGGAACAACGGTTTATCAATAATCAGCTATAAGAACCCACGCTCTTATTTATACATCAAAACTATTAACTATAAAACTATGGATACGACCGAAGCTTACTTTAACGGAGTAACAACATTCGATTATAAGGAAATAACATCAAAAAACAAGTCTCTTTTTCGATTGCATGAAGTCATCCGTTTATACAACGAATATTATGCTTTTCTGCAAGACCGGACATCGCGCTTGAGGTGCTTTTCGCTGGATTAATAAGTGCACTTTCATGTTCATCCCAACAGTGCAGCCACCTGCCTCATTTTGTGCAGGGCATTGTTGGCCTACAGAGCGGCGCGAACCGCCCGGTGGCAGCGGGCACGGCGCGCCGTGCCCCAACAGAAACAGTTGGGTTGTGCCCCGGCGCGCCCGCCACTCTGTGGCGGCCGCCCTACAGGAAAAACATGCCACCGGCCCTTTCCCATTGTCATCTCCGCGGAGGCGGAGACCCATAAGTTCTTGTAATACAACAGATTCCCGCCTGCTGCCGGCTGCCTTTGCAGGCCGCGACTATATAAGCCTTAGAGACAGGCGGCAGAAATTGAAGCCGGGCCTGCTGATGCAGTGGCTGCTAAAGCAGTGACTGCATCCAAGCCTTTTTCAAAATCTGTTACCCGGCGGTTCTGCCCGGTGCTTCGAGCATATCCAGTGAATCTATCTGCTGCCTGGAAAGGAACTCGTTTATATCGCCCGGGTATTCTCTGATTTTACCTTTTTTGAATTCTATTGTTTTGGTCGTCAGGCCCTGAAGGAATTCCCTGTCGTGAGATACGATTATCAAGGTGCCCTTGTAGTCGATCAGGGCATTTTTCAGCACGTCTTTCGACACCATGTCGAAGTGATTGGTCGGCTCGTCGAGTATCATCACGTTGATCGGCTGCAATAGCATGCGGCAGATGCTCAGGCGGGACTTTTCGCCGCCGGAGAGCACCCTGACTTTCTTATCGACAGCCGAGCCGCTGAAGAGGAACGCGCCCAGAAGCGAGCGGATGCTTTTCCTTATCTCTCCTTTTGCATCATCGTCAATAATTTCGAATACCGTTGAGTCCGGGTTCAGCAATTCAGCCTGGTGCTGCGCGTAATAGCCCAGGTTAAGGTTGGTGCCTGTTTTCAATTCGCCTTCATAATCCAGCAGGCCGGCGAGTATTTTTGAAAATGTTGATTTGCCCTCGCCATTCTTGCCCACGAAGCAGATCTTTTCGCCACGCTCGATTGCAAAGTCGATATTATTCAGCACGAGCTTTTCATCATATTTCTTTCGGAGCCCGTTCGCCTCGAATATCAGCCTTGATGAGCGGGGCGGCTCGGGGAATGAGAACCTCATGCGTGATGTGTCCTCTTCCTCCACCTCGATGATATCCATTTTCTCGAGCTGCTTCACTTTCGACTGCGTGCGCGAGGCGAACGATGCCTTGGCCTTGAACCTCTCGATAAAGCGTTCCTGCTGCGCAATCTGTTTCTGCTGGTTGTTGAACGCCGCAAGCTGCAGTTCCTTCTGCACGGAGCGCTCGGTGACGAAACGGGAATACGGGTAAGGCATGTCGTAAACTTTGCCGAGCGAGAACTCAATGGTGCGATTAGTAATATTATCGAGGAAGCGCTTATCGTGGGAGACGACCATTATCGCGCCCTTGTACGTCTTCAGGAACTCTTCCAGCCAGCGGATGGACTCGATGTCCAGGTGGTTGGTCGGTTCATCGAGCAGGATGCAGTCGTTCTGCCTGAGCAGAATCTTGGCCAGCT
>CAZIHB010000360.1:0-3138 GCA_964538535.1 uncultured Hyphomicrobiales bacterium
CCTTGCAGTCAGTTCAAAATCGCTCTCATCGCCGAGTGCCACTTTGAGCGCAGAGTGCAGCTGCTTCCAATCCTTCTTATCGGCCAGCTCTTCCACCCAGTTTTGAATCCCGCCGCCGTTATCAATTTCGAAATACTTCCTCGCGGGACCGTTAAGCCTGCTATTGCCGCCCTCGCTGTCGGAAATGATAATTATCTCGGCACCATGATCGAAAAGCAGCCCGCCGGTACGCTTTTCTTCCTCGAGTGCCGCCTGCATACGCCTGAATTCCGTGACGTCGCGCCCGATGCTCATGATGGCCTTGCGGTGCATGTAGTCAATCGATATGGCATTCACCTCGAATATTATTTCAACGCCGCTGCTCGTGAAGTGCGTGGTGTCGAACCTGTGCAGGAACGGTGAATTGAGTACGTCCTCTATATTCTTCTTGCCAAGCAAAGGGCTTTTCGTCAGCGAGGCAAGAGAAATGCCCAGGAATTCGCCATAAGTGATGCCATAGACCTCGCACGCGCGTTGGTTGACGTCGAGCACTATTTCCCCGTCGGGATCGAAAATGATAATCGGATCAAGCGAGCACTCGAAAAGCCCCCTGTATTCTCTTTCGGAGTCTTTCAGTGCCTCTTCGATCCTCTTTCTCTTTGTTATATCCCTTCCGACGCCGATAATTTCCACCACGTCTCCCTTTTCATCCAGCACGGCCTTGTCGCTCCAGGCTATCCATCGCCAGCCGAATTTTGTCATCGCCCTCTGCTCCAGGTAGCACGTGTGTGGAAAGTGATAAAGGTTCTGCATCAGGCTGAGCGTAAGCCCGACGTCCTCTTCATGGACGAGCGGGAGGAATTTCTTGCCCAGCAGTTCCTTTTCGGTCTTTCCGAACAGGTCGCAATACGAGGGGCTGATAAAAAGAAAGTGCCCTTCCTTATCTACTTTGACGATTAGGTCATTCTGGTTCTCCACGAGGAGCTTGTATTTTTCTGTCTGTTCTCTCAGCTCGCTCTCTTTCTGCCTGAACTCGGTCACATCCGAGATCTGCCCGACGATGCGGCTCAGCCTGCCATCTTCGCCAAAGATTGGAAAGCAGTGGTCAAGAAGCGTTATAGTACGGTCTTCGCCGCGCCTGACCCTGTACTCGATTTCCGTAGATTTGCCCACCGGGCCGTCCAGCCTCAGGAGTCTGTCCAGCTGTTCCACGTAGCCGGGCCTGTCCTCCGGGATAATAATTTCCTCGAGGCTCTTGCAGCCGCGTTCGAGAAAGAAATCGGCATCCCGCCCGGTGATCGTTTCGACCGCCGGGCTGATATAGTCGAACTTTCGCGCGACAGCATCAATCCTGTACAATATGTCGCTCGAGTTTGCAAGCAGCTCGCGGAATTTTTCTTCGCATTCTGCCAGTTCATACTTTATCTTATCCGGGCTTTTGTCTTCCATTGAGCCATTCGTTAATTTTTTTCAAATTATTTAGTATCTCGTTTATAAAACCTTATGCAAGCGGCTGCACCATCCGGCCGCGGCCGGCCGGCAGACTTAATCACCAGCTTGTGCAGTCCTGGTAGAATTTTCCCTTGCTCACAAGGAGGCTTGCTGTTTTCTTCCGGAAATCGTAATCGTTGAAGATTATTTTCAGTCCCTTATATTTGCTGTCGGCCTTTTCTTCAGATGTGATGAGCATCCCCTTCAGCAGCAGAACTTTTTCTGCCTCGTAGGGCATTGCACTGTTGCTGATTTTCAGCTTTATGGACGCGCTCAGGAGCGTTGTATCGATTCTTATAATCGTGTCCTGCCTGATCATTATCGTGTCCGGCGTGATCAGGGTGTCGGGCCTTAAGGTAGTGTCTCTTCTGAATGCAAATTCAGGCGTTGCAGCCAGCATCCTGATATAGAAGCTGTCGGGCGCGGCCACGGTGGAATCCCCCGCGAGCGTTATGCTCTGCTCGCCGACATAAGTAAATAACGTGGGGCAATCCTCGCTGCCCCCGCATGACACGGCAAAAATTGCAACAACCGCCAATATCGCACTCAAAATATACTTCATCAGCCGCCCTTAAGAAAACCAACTTATTCAACCTTATTATTATTCGGAAATATCGTGCCAATCTTTAGCTTTTTGGTTCATTCTGCCTTGGAAAGCACGATAGCCCCGCCCTCCTTCGTGAATTTGAAGCCTCCGCCGTCGGGTTCGACGATAATTTTGTCACCCGCTGCAAAATCTCCGGCCAGCAGCTTCATTGCAAGAGGATCCGCTATATACTTCTGAATTGCCCTCTTAAGCGGCCTGGCGCCATACTGCGAGTCGTACCCCAGCTCGGCCAGCCATTCCATCGCAGCGTCGGTCAGCTCCATGTCCATGTCCTGCACTCGCAGCTTCCTGCGGAGCAGCTCCACCTGAAGTGCCGCCACCTCCCGTATCTCCTTCTCCGAGAGAGTTTTGAATATCACGATGTCATCCACGCGGTTCAGGAACTCGGGCCTCATCTTTCGCCGCAGCAGCTCGAGCACCTGTTCTTTCACTCCTGCCATCACGATTGCCCTTTTCTTCTCGTCGCTCACGGCGCCGAGCCGCTCCTGAATTATTTCCGTGCCGAGATTCGATGTCATTATTATTATCGTGTTTTTGAAATTGACCAGCCTGCCCTTGCCATCTGTCAGCCTGCCGTCATCAAGCATCTGGAGAAGCACGTTGAAAACGTCAGGGTGAGCTTTCTCAATTTCGTCCAGCAGGACAACAGAATATGGCTTCCGCCTGACCGCTTCCGTCAGCTGGCCGCCCTCCTCGTATCCCACGTAGCCGGGAGGCGCGCCGATCAGCCTCGAAACGGAGAATTTCTCCATGTATTCGCTCATGTCGATGCGCACCATCGCGCCCTCGTCGTCAAACAAAAATTCAGCCAGCGCCCGTGCCGTTTCGGTTTTCCCGACGCCGGTTGACCCGAGAAAAATGAAAGAGCCGATCGGCCTGGCTGCATCCTGCAGGCCCGCACGCGACCGCCTGATTGCGTTCGCCACGGCCCGCGTTGCTTCTTCCTGCCCGATCACCCTTTGCCTGATCCTCTCCTCCATGTGAATCAGCTTGGATCTTTCAGCCTCGAGCATTCGGCTTACAGGTATTCCCGTCCATTTTGCCACAATTTCCGCTATGTC
>CAZIHB010000361.1:0-3121 GCA_964538535.1 uncultured Hyphomicrobiales bacterium
AAGCACGGCCATTCCCCTGACAGCATTGACGGTGGGGATGTGGGGTGAAGTCGGAAACCACAAGGCACCGGTATCTTCCCAAAGCATCCAGCGTGACCAGTTTTCCATCCTAATCACGTTCAAAGTGCATTTTTTGGGGACATCGTCGCTATTTTTTGGCAGCCAACCTTCTTCATTGATCATTGTGGCAAGCTCGCCGATGGTACATCCATGTATATAAGATATGGGGATGATGCCGACAAATGATTCCATACCTTTTTCAACGGAATTACCGTCAACGGTAATTCCACCGAGCGGATTGGGCCTGTCGAGAATAAAAACAGGTTTTCCGAAATCGGCGCAGGCTTCCATAGTCCTGTAAACCGAGCTTATATACGTATATGATCTTATACCGACATCCTGAATGTCAACAACGATAGCATCGATTTCAGAGAAAATTTCGGGTTTCGGCCGGCGGGATTCATCATAAAGCGATAGGACAGGTATTCCGCTGTAGTCTGAATCTTCAACCCTGACTCCGGCAGGCACGGTTGTGTAGAATCCATGCTCCGGAGCAAGAATTGCCTTCAGATCGCAAATATTTTGATTGATAAATATGTCAGCAGTCAGTTTTCCCTCAGCTGTCCGCCCGGCATAGTTCGTCAGCAGGGCGATTCTCATGCCTTTCAGGGATTGAAACTTAGTGTCAATCAAAACGTCAATTCCAAATTTCACCTTAGGATGCCGGTAATCCGATGGAACAGAAGAGCCGGCTTCCTGCGCAATAAGGTTAGTTTTTAGAGCAGCAAGGCATAGAAAAAGCAAAATGAATTTGAAACGCATCTCAATCCCGGCATATTGATACTTCATTGCAGCAAAAATAAGTATAAATAGCCGTAAATTAAAAAATTACCTTGTGAATGGTGAAGATAAACACCTTTTTGCGTCTTCGTGGGATTTATCAATATCAGGCATTTTCAGGAGCTTGTTATATTGCTTCAATGCATAGTATCTTTTACCCTGCAAATCAAATATATGGCCGATGTGCAAGTTAGTATGCACCATGAATCCCGTTACTTCCTTGTCAACTTTCCGGCAGGCTTCGTCGCATTTATAAAAATACTGGAGGGCATTCTCGTAATCTTTCCTGTAGTAAAGTGCAGTTCCTATATAATAAAGAGCTTCGCGTGCTGTCTGATTATCGTAGCCGGCTGCCTTCCTGAAGCATTTATCGAGCACGTCCCGCCAGGTGCGCTCGTAGTCATAAAGCATACCCATGCGCACGAACACGCGCCCGAGGTATCTTTCGAAATAGGGATTATTCGGGTATTTCTTCCATAGCTCCTCAGCTATAGGAAGCGCTTCGTTGCTGTTGTTCTCGAAAGAGTAGTAAATCTGAAGTAGGACGGTTTTTGCTTCCACGCTCGCGTACCTGGCATTTGCGGCAGCGGCCTTGAGCTGCAGAATTCCGATTTTTTTATCACCCGAGGGCAGGAATACGAGCAAGGGTTTGATAATTGGGTACTGCTGGGGGAAGGCAGCTGCAAAATAGTTATAAATTCCGGTGCCGAGCATGATGTCATAATTCCCGGGTGCAATATCAAGGCACCTGATCAAGATATCATATGCTTCCTTACCATCTCTGCCGGCCGATATCCAGTTTTTTCTGTTTGTGTGGAAACGTCCCCTGTAGCCGAGTGCACCACCTTTGAAAAACAGGGTGCTGACATCGAATTGATCCTTTTCGAGCTTTTTATCGCAGACTTTGATTACTTTATCGATTTTATTCAGGAAGCTTTTATCGAAATAATTCGTGTTCCTGTAAATAGTTATTTTCCACCAATCCACCATTGCATCCAGGAAATATCCAACCGGGTGCTCCGGATATTTTTTGATAACTTGATTGAAACACCTTTCTGCCTCATCAAAACGCATATTGTAGATATAATTGGCACCCACTTGCACCAGGCTGTCAGCATCCTCGCGCATAATCGGGAATTGTGCATTCAGCCTGCAAAATGATATCAGGGATACGAGCAGAATAATAATTACTTTTGGCATTCTAACAACCGTTTTTTGTTTATTAAAGCAGCTTCGATATAATCCTGTTTATATTGGTATGACGATTCGAAAGGAGACAAAGTTGCAAATTTACCCGTAAAAAAGAGTAGCAAAAGCAGAGTAACCGAGCATATTAACCCGCCTTCTATCCCGAAAGGTCCGCCAAAAAGCAGATTTGAAACCCCGGACGAAGGCAGCAAAATCTTGAAGAGCGCAGTATTTCCCGTTAGCCCGCTGATTGGCGAACCAAGCAGGAATTGTTCGGAAAAGTTCCAGAGGGAATGAAACAGGATCGGCATCAGCAGGGATTTCGTCTTTATATACATCAGGCTGAAAAGAAGCCCGGCAAGGAATACGTTCAGAAAGCCGATTAAGTCTGCACCGGGATTGGCTGAGTGCGACACGGCAAAAATCAAGCTCAGGACTATGGAAGCCCCGATCTCGCCGATACCCTTGCTGAGCGAGCGCAGCAGCACACCCCGAAAAGCGAGTTCCTCCCAGAAGCCCACGCTGAAACATAATGCAGCAAGAGTCATAATCGAGGATAGTGAAAACTGCCCGCAGTATGAAATACTGCCACCGAAACACAATTCTGCTGCAAATATCGATAATTGCGCAAAAAGAACAAATAGGAAAGCGAGGAATATATTTTTCGGTGCAGTTCGGTCAATACCAAAAGAAAAAGATACATGGCCGTCCCTTTTCCTTGGCAGCTCTACAAGTAAGGTGGCAAGAAGGACGGCCAGCAAAATATCACTTTGCAGAAAAAGCAAATACAGCGGAAAAATGCTATAAAACAAAAAAGCTAAAGATATTGCACAGGCACTGAATATCATGCACCTTGTCAGCCACCCGGCCATGACATTTGGCACACCCTTCAGCATCTCAGCTCTCTGCCTGTTTCTGCAATTCTTCGATATGTTTCAGTATTTCCTCTTTCATTCTTTCTTCCACTTCCTCGTGTGCGAAGCCATTTATTATCATGTATAATTGAGGGCAGTAGCTTGAATATTGCGAATCGCCGCGCCTTCTGATCAATATTTCGTAATCCTCAATATTTGTGCTCTTTGATATTCCGTGT
>CAZIHB010000362.1:0-3114 GCA_964538535.1 uncultured Hyphomicrobiales bacterium
CCCGAGGTCTGCTGCGATAGAAGTTTTATGCTGACACCCCATCCTTGAAGCATAGAAATAATTACTGTAGCCGCCCTTGTCCACTGGTTAATCTTTCTTCTACCTTCCTCCCCTTCCTTCTGCATCTTCTGGATCTGGGGAATCACTACGCCGGCAAGCTGAAATATAATCGAGGCGCTGATGTAGGGCATGATGCCCAGCGCGAATATTGCCGCATTGGAGAAAGCGCCGCCAACGAACATGTCGAACAGCCCGAAGAGGGTGTTGCTGTCCTGGTTGGCCACCGAGGCTTTCAATGCAAGGACGTCAATGCCCGGCAAGGTTACGTGAGCGCCGATACGAACTACTATCAGTACTCCGAGTGTGAAAAGAAGTCTGTCTTTTAACTCTTCAATCTTGAATATGTTTTGCAGGGTTTGAACAAATTTACTAGCCATTGATCGTTGCTGTCCCTCCCGCGGACTCTATTTTTTGTTTTGCTGATTCAGAGAAACCGTGTGCTTCAACATTCAAAGCAACTGTCAAATCGCCGTTGCCCAGCACTTTCAGTGGCATCGACTTTTTATTTATAACGCCCGCTTTATAGAGCGATTCGAAATCAACCTTAGTGGCCTCGATTCTCTTCTCATCGATGAGAGCCTGCAGATCACCGACGTTCACTGTCTGGTATTCCACCCTGAAGTGGTTTGTGAAGCCGAATTTCGGCAAGCGGCGGTTGATTGGCATCTGCCCGCCCTCGAAGTACTTGTTAACTTTGGCGCCTGAGCGCGACTGCTGGCCTTTGTGGCCTCTTGTTGACGTGCCGCCATGGCCCGAGCCGGGTCCGCGGCCGATTCTTTTCTTGCTGTGTGTAGCGCCTTCTGCTATCTGTATATTTCCAACGTGTTTCATGTAATTCTTCTTCTATAAATTATTCTGAAACTTCTTCAACTTTAACGAGATGCCTTACCACCTCGATCATTCCTCGTGTCTGGGCGTTGTCCGGCACAATGTTCATATAGTTCGGCCTGCCCAGTCCCAGAGCCTCTATCGTGCGTTTTTGCTTTTCCAGCCGTTTTATTACGCTTCTTACTTGAGTAATTTTGAGTTTACCCATTTCATCACCTATTATTTATAATTTCCTGCGGAATCAACCGAAAATAACTTTTTCAACAGGAATACCGCGCCTGGCGGCAACCGATGCGGCGTCCTCGAGCTCAAGGAGGCCTTCCAATGCGGCCTTCACCGTATTGTGAGGATTCGAGGAGCCCAGGCTCTTCGTCAGAACGTTCTCTACGCCCGCGAGCTCGAGTATTGCCCTGATTCCGCCGGATGCGATCACTCCCGTACCGGGGGCCGCCGGCCTTATCAGCACCTTGGCCGCGCCGTATATGCCCGTCACCTCATGCGGCACCGTGCCGTCCTGGATCCTGACGCTATAGATATTCTTTTTTGCTGCTTCGGTAGCTTTGCTGACTGCATCAACGACTTCGCTGGCCTTGCCCAAGCCGTAGCCCACATGGCCATTACGATCGCCAACTACTACTATGGCAGAGAAGTTAAATCTGCGACCGCCTTTCACTACTTTGGCTGTTCTGCCTACATAGACCAGTTTATCTTGTAATTCAAGCTCTGAGGCTTTTATCTTTCCCACAAAATTCTCCTTCTGCCTTTCATTATAATTCTAATCCGTTTTGGCGGGCTGCTTCGGCCAAGGCTTTTACGCGCCCGTGATAAATATAGCCGTTCCTGTCGAATGCTGCTTTCTTTATGTTCAGGGCTGTTGCCCTCTTGGCTATCACCTGCCCCACCACCTTGCCCTGATCGATTTTGGTCATATCGGGCTTCAGCATCGCGCGCACTTCTTTGTCTATCGTCGAGGCCTGGCATATTGTCTTGCCCTCGACGTCGTTGATCAACTGCACATAGATGTGTTCACAGCTTTTGAACACGCTCATCCTCAGCCTTTCCTCTGTGCCAAACACGGTTTTCCTTATGTGCTCTTTACGGCGGATTCTGCGGACTTTCTTTTTTTCTTGAATATTCATTTCTATGCTCTTAATATTTTTGTTTCAACTATCTTCTAATGCACGACGCTACTTGGATGCTGTCTTGCCGGCCTTGCGCCTTATGTATTCGCCCTCGTAGCGTATGCCCTTGCCCTTGTAGGGTTCCGGCGGACGCACTTTTCTTACTTTTGCTGCTATCTGGCCCACGAGCTGCTTGTCTATGCCCTTGATCCTGATTGTGTTCACCCCGGGTATTTCGAACGAGATACCCTCGGGAGGAATGAACATGATCGGGTGGGAGTAGCCCATGGTGAGAAGTAGATACTTGCCTTTCACTTCGGCTTTGTATCCGACGCCTTCGATCTTCAATGTCTTTTCGAAGCCCTTGCTCACGCCCTCTACAGTGTTGGATGCCAATGCCCTGCACAATCCGTGCAGAGCCCTGACGTTCTTTTCATCGCTATTGCGGCTGAAAGTTATAGTGTTGTTCTCGAACGTATAATCTATATCTTCCGGTATCCTGTGCTGAAGCTCGCCCAGTGGGCCCTTTGCCGTAAGGATGCGCCCGTCGATCTTGACTTGCACCTTATCAGGAACAACAACTGGAAGTTTCCCGATTCTTGACACTTTTCTGCTCCTTAAATCAAAATAATTTTACCAAACTGAACAAAGGACTTCGCCGCCCACGTTGAATTTGCGTGCCTGCTTGTCTGTCATCACGCCCTTCGAGGTCGAGATGATGGCGATGCCCAGGCCGTTCTTAATTCTTGGCAGCTTATCCGCCGGAGCATATACTCTTCTGCCCGGGGTGCTTATGCGCGATACATTTCTGATTGCAGGCTGACGGTTGAAATATCTTAGGGAAACTCTTATCGAGCCCTGCACTCCGTCTTCTATTTTTTCAAATCCCTGCACAAAGCCCTGCTCTGTCAATATTTCCGCAATCGCGAGCTTCAAATTCGAAAACGGCGCGTCAACGGTTTTGTGACCCGCGGCGCCGGCATTGCGAATTCTTGTCAAAAAATCTGCTATGGAATCTGTTACTGGCATAATTCTATGACTCTAATTAATATTTTACCAACTTGACTTACGAATACCAGGTAGCTTTCCTTCTAGGGCTAACTGA
>CAZIHB010000363.1:0-3113 GCA_964538535.1 uncultured Hyphomicrobiales bacterium
TCTCTTTAATCTCGTTTCCGAGCCTGGATTGATCCTGCCTGACTGCAGAGCGAAGCCCGTTCAGCTGTTCAACTGTTTTGATTACAGAAGCCTTCACCATCAAACTGCCTCCTTAACGGTTTCATTTTCCCTGTATAAATCAATAATATCGGCGATTTTATCGGGTTTCACCCTTTGATGCACGTCATCATTAATCATGATGACGGGCGCCAGGCCGCAAGCCCCGAAACACCGCCCGACGTCGAGCGAGAAAAGGCGATCTTCGGTGGTTTTGCCCACTTCGATGCCGAGTTCTTTTCTCAAAGCCATCAGCACTTCTTTGCCGCCACGAACGTAGCAGGCAGTGCCAAGGCACACCCTGACGAGATACTTGCCGCGCGGCACGGTTGAGAAAAATGAATAAAAACTGACCACCCCGGCCACTTCGCTGTAAGGCTTGCCAAGCGCGTGAGATATTTTTCTGAGGGCAGACTCCGGCAGATACCCGAACATTCTCTGTGCAATCTGAAGAACGGGTATTAGCGCTCCCGGCTTGTCTTTATAATCCTCAAGAACACCGTCGAGCATCGTAAGAAGTTCCTCTTCCGTTAACTCTTTCTGGCATTCAATGCATTCTTCCGACATGACTGTTCTCCTTAGAGGATGAAATATTATGTTAAACCATAATTAAAACCACGATTATAAAGCAAATCTAAATATTGGAGAACTCGGAAATCAGTGCATAAAGTTTTGTGTAACCTTGTTGTTGCTGGTAACCCGTTGATATAATTATCGATAAAATATATTGGATAAAAAAATACGGATTAATCGCTTTCTTTCATATCCATGGTAAACCACGCAATTCAATAATTATATATCTATTGAACGCTTTATTTTTTTAAGAATGTGCAGATAATGTTAACCCGGATCCGATTGCGGCTACACGACGCCATAATCCTCACAAAGCCATGATATTCAAAATAATTATATTGTTTGAACGTGATACTTTTCTATTTTTTTTGCACAATCAGGTTTTGTGGAATTGAATGGGCTTTAATTTCCTCACTAATTTCGATATTGGTGATAATATTTCACGCGCGATTTGATTTTTTGTCTTCCGGTTGTTGTTTCCTGAAACCTGATTTCTGAAGTTATGCGCGCATCATGGTAATGTGCCTGCGAATGGAAAGCCCAATTGTGCCCGTCTAAGATATTTCAATCTATGGGCAGGACTCTATGATCGAAAATGCAGCTTTTATGCCGTCGGCGGCCGAGCTCACTATTCCACCGGAATAGCCGCTGCCCTCGCCGCAAATCCATAAATTATCCGCTGAAAGAGATCTTCCCGTGATGTCGCGTGAGGCTCTCAACGGGGATGAGGTCTTACTCTCCAGGCCGATTATAACTCCCTCTTCGAATCCCTTTATTTTATTCTCGAATGACGGCATGGCTTGCCGAATCGGGTTGATGATACCGTTCGGAAGCAGCTCGCCGAAGTCATACTCGAAAATTCCGAAGGGATAACTCGTTGCTGGCAGCCTGCCGTTTAGCTTTTTTTGGCAGAAGTTTTTGATCAGCATTGCCGGAGCACGGTACGAACCTGATATGTCATAAAATTTCCTCTCGAGCGATTCCACGTAATCGAGTGCCTCTGCAGGCTCGACTTCCTTCCTGAGCAGCCTGGCCAGGTCGGTGCCCGCCACGATTGCAGCATTGGCGTTTGGCAGGCTTCTGCTGTAGCAGCTCATGCCGTTGACGATGTTAAGCCCCTCGAAGGCAGTGGCCGGCACAATCTTTCCACCGGGGCACATGCAGAATGAATAGACTCCCGCGCCTGACTTGTCCTGCCAGGTCAGCTTATACTCGGCAGCTTTCAATCCCGGAATGGCGGGCTTTCCCCACTGGGATTTATTAATCAACACCTGCGGGTGTTCCACACGCATTCCTATGGCAAAAGGCTTAACGGTGAAGCCTATTCCGGCATTGATCAGCATCCTGTATGTATCATAAGCCGAATTGCCGGTGGCCAGCACGAAAAAGTCAGCTTCGATTGCCCCGCTGTCCGTGTCAATTGAAATAATTTTCCTGCCATGCTTTTTCATGGATGTCATTCGTGTTTCGAATTGAAACCTGCCGCCATCGGCAAGGAACTCTTCCCTGAGGTTAGCGACTATTTTCGTCAGTTTGTCGCTGCCGACGTGTGGCATTGCCAGCCAGGAAATTTCCTCGGGAGCGCCGGCACGGATGTATGAATCGAAGAAGAATTTTTTCTCGCGGCTGATATTCTTGGATCTCGATGTCAGTTTCCCATCTGAAAATGTTCCTGCGCCGCCTTCGCCAAAGGCGTAGTTCGCGCGGGGATTGAATTTTCCGGTGCGCTCGAATTCTTCGATACCTTGCTTCCTGGGGCCGACGGCTGAGCCGCGCTCGATCAAGGTGACATTGAATCCTGCCTTGGCAAGCACAAACGCGGAAAAGAATCCGGCCGGGCCGCTGCCGACCACCGCGATGGTTTCCGCGCGTCTCGAGTGTGGGATAATCAACTTGTTATCATCCGGGGCATCGTTCCCCGGGCCGTCGCATTCGACCGCAATTTTAAGCTGCCAGTGGATATTTGATTTTTTTCGGGCATCGAGGCTTTTGCGCTCGATTCTATAACTGAATTTATCTGATTTGACGACTCCGGATATTGCACTTTTCAGGTCAGCTTCCGTGTATGCCGGCGGGAGATTGATTTCAATTGCTAAATATGCCATACCGGGGCTACCTGAAGAATCTGTCGTACCACAGATTAAGAGTGATCAACGAGAAGATTTCGTTTGAAAAATTATTTTTGCCTTCTTTATGCCTGTTCAGCAATCTGAGCATGAAATCCTTGTCGAAGACTCCCATTCTGACAAATTCGGAATTCATCAGGTTGTCGGTGGCAAAGGAGAGCCAATGAGTGCGCAGCCATTCTTTCACGGGGGCGGCGAAGCCCTGTTTCGGCCTGTAAATGACGTTGTGCGGCAGTATCGGCTCCACGGCTTTCTTCAGCACGTATTTCGTGATCTTGCCGTCAGGCACTTTAATGGAAGGAGGCAGTGAAGTTGTAAATTCAACGATGCGGTGGTCAAGGAACGGAACCCTTGCCT
>CAZIHB010000364.1:0-3111 GCA_964538535.1 uncultured Hyphomicrobiales bacterium
ATTGCTGGCTATCGGTTTTGAAGAACCGTATCCCTTAGTCAGTATCCTGTCCTCGGTAATACCCTTCTTAATAAGATATTTCTTCACTGCCTCGGCTCTGTTCTCGGATAAATTCTGATTCTTTTCCGTGTTGCCGATGTTATCAGTGTGGCCTTCCACCATAATCACGATGTTCGGCTTTGTCAGCATGAATTCAACCATCAGATTCAGCTCGTTCACGTTTTCGGGCAGGTCATACTTGTTGGTTTCGAAAAGCAGATTCTCGATGATAAGCTTTCTGCCGAGTTCAACTATCGGGATCGTCTTCCTCACCAGCTTTCTCAGGCTTGGATTGAAAAGAGCTATCTCGATGGAGTCAGGCATGGCCGCCTTGTCGGATCTATACGTAAGCGCGAAGATATTCGTAAGCTGGTTTGAAAAATTATCCAGAATTGTTGAAAATGGATAATCAATATCGAAGCTGTTGCCCCTCGTTGCTTTTGCTATCACGCTGTAATCCGTCAATTTCTGCGGCACTATAGCGAAAAGCCTTACTTCGGTTCTCTGCAGCAGTTCAATTATTGATTTTGTTGTCTGGCCAGTCACTCCGTCGCCCTCCACTCCTTTCTGGTGATAAGGCGCGTCGGTGATAAGCACGACAACTTTGTTCGCTTCCTTTCTGAATTTCATCTTTGTTGCAGCTTTCAGCGCTTCAAGGGCATTTTCGGGCTCATCGCCGCCGCCCCTTGCCTGCACGCCGCTCATCCAGTCAAGAAATTTATAGAGGCTGTTTGTCGGCTGCTCCACGCGTTCCAGATCGTCAGAGAAGAAGATCAGCCCAAGTGTGTAATCTATGCCTCTCTTGGCCAGATTCTGAGTGAATGCCGCCAGGTTCGACCTTACGGCGTTGATATTCTGCTGCATCGAGCCTGTTTTATCAATGCAGAAGATGAAATCAACGGGAGTCTTCTCCGCGATTGGGATCTTCTCCACTTTAAGAACTTTCTTGCTCACGCCGTCCTCATAGACGAAGAGGTTATCAGCGCTGAGCGTGTCGAGCGGTTCACCGAGCTTATTATAGGCCTCGATGATAAGTTTGATCTCCGGAAATTTTGAAATATCAACGCTTCTGGCAGTTATTTCAATTTCCTTCTTTGCTGCTTCAATTTTTGCTTTCTGGAGCAGTTCATGCTCCTTTTCCTCTTCAGCCGTGTTAACTTTCTGGTTATTGTTGTTTTGCGCAACAGCAGGCATCACTATCCACAAGGCAGATAACAAAATCATTGCAACAGCCGATTTAAAAATCCGCATTTTATCTTCCTTATATTTATCTTTCGTATAAGCCTTTATTTCTTACAAAAAAACCCCCGCAACAAATTGTTCTTTTGCTGAAGGGGTTTCTTATATTTAAAGCCGATACTATATCGTAAGCCTCAATACCGGTGAAATCATGAAGAAACCATCTGATTCATAAGGCCTTGCTTTCCTGAGTGGAGTTGCGTACTTGCCTTCAAGATAGAACCAGTTTCCGAACAGCGGGATATAAACCCTGCCGAGGAAGATCTGATTCGACACCTGAGCGCTGAGTCCGAACGGGAACGTGGCCTGATTGCGGAATTCTGCCTTTGCATAAAGCCAGTCACCCAGCTCATTCGGCTTGTAGGTCTGCAATCCCGTTATGTTATTCACTGACAGCCAGTTCTCGGTCCAGTACTGAAGCGGCACGTTGTAGTATGCCATTTCCCTTACTTCCGAATAGGAGAGGCCGATATCGAACCTGAAATAATTCTCAGGATTCTTCTTGTCGAGCCACCAATGATAGAACGCTGTGATCTGCCCTGTCCCCCTCATTACCGGGGCAACCCTGTCTATCGTGATTCCACCGTCTTTTCTTGCATCTCCGTCAACGAAGTCAACTTTTCTTTCTCTGTTGGCAACGCTGTAGAGCGCCCATGTGGATGAATCGACTTTCGTGTCGTTCATATTTTCAAACGGCAATTCAACGTTGATGCTGATACCTGCAGCGGGATGGAATGGCATGTGGAAATCGAATCCCGCAATAAACTTGCCGCCCGTTCCGCCGTTAAGGCTCCTGCTTTTCACCCAGCTGAGTATGTTGCTGTTACCATCGAGACCGCCGGTGATCCTGTAGCCGCCGCCCAGGTGTGCATTGATAAGATAAGGGATGCCCTTTCTTGTTTCAGGATCGTTGTTGACGTAAAGCGGCCTTTGCAATGTTACTCTCGATTCGCCGCTTGACCAGAAGGGGTAACCAACCTGATCCGTGCCAAGTGATGAACGAAGCCAGAATCCGCTGTCGCCGATCTTGAGCGACTGATCGAACAACGAAAGGACTATCGAATGCGTCACGTTCGTTGGTTCGAGATAGCTTATGATCACTTCAGCCTGTGAGCTCGAAAGCGGCACTTCCATGGGCACGTCGCTGAAGCAGTAATCCCTCTTCGAGCTTTCGGATTTCATGCCGCGGTTAGCTCCAGAATAGATAAGCTCGCCGGAAATGAACTGCATGAGGATGTCGCTGAGGTTCGATTCGATCTCCACGGCATTCATGCTTGCCGATCCGCACGTGATGAGAAGTATCTCGTAGGGGTCGTTGTCATATTCCTTCGGTGCTGCAAGCACCTGAATGTTGTCCTCGCTCAGCTCGCTCTTTTCGAAGCCGAAATATACAAATGCCTGATAAAGCTGTCTCTGCAAGTCGGGCTCGCATATTTTCCACCTGGGAAAATATCTCTGAATTTCCGGGTCTATTTTTGTCAATGAGTCAACGATCGCCTGTTTGTCCGGGATGACTACCTGTGCTTCTGCACGACCAGATGCGAAAGCCGCAATCGCAAGTAAGACTAAGATATAATATTTTTTCATAGTTCGCTTCTTATTAGTTCCAAGTTACACACTAACAATTAATTAGATTTATCATCAAATTTAGAACAGCACAATAACTCTTGCCATCGGGATGAACACGCTCTGGTTCTCCCATGCTCTCTCGTTCTTGTTGAATGCCTTGAAGTATCCCTTGGCATCGAGCCTGAGCGAAAGTGTGTTGGCAATCACCGGAATCTGAAGCCATGCATCAGCGTAGAGGCTCTCGTCGAAGTATTGCAATGTGGC
>CAZIHB010000365.1:0-3108 GCA_964538535.1 uncultured Hyphomicrobiales bacterium
CCGAACCCTCGATGAATCCGGCGATGGCATTGACAGTAGTTTCCTTGTCGTTCTTCAGGTTGCGAAGAAGCAGATCGGCATCGATGCAGGCATACCTGTAGAAGCATGATGAATTGAAGCCGACTGATCCGATCATGCCGGCGCCTTGCTCCTCATCGGGCATCAGGTCGTCGAGCGCTGTGAAGTAGTCGAAATCCATGGTTAGCCTGTTAGTAGAGATTGCGTGGGCCACCTGGCAGGCGGCATCAACGTTGAGCGCGGGCTCGGAGGCGAGCATCCTGCCGAAAAGCGCGATATCGGGAGATATGATTCTCTTGGGAAGCCTGATCCATCTTCTCACGATATCTTTGAAGACGGGTGTTTCCTTCGAAGCGGATTTTTTTGCTTTTTCTTCCGATTTCTTCATTTGTGCCGCGACTGCCGCGTCCACGCTTTCTTTCTCCTCGGCCACGAGGCTGACGAGCTGATCAATCTCGTTGTCACCCATGAAGATCAGGGTGTCGGTGAGCCCTTTGTCAACACTTTTCGTGATTGAAAGCAAGAGCTGCTCGGCCACGTAGGAAGCTTCTTCCGGATTGGGGTAGAGGCTGCTGAGTTTTTCTTCGAATTGCGGGGCCAGCCTGCGGGTTCTTTTCCCAAGGTCCGAAACCCTGTTCCTGAAAGCATTGGAAGTGCGTATCCTGCGTTTCAGGCATTGCGAGGAGATGCGGGCCCTGCGGAAGCCGCCGAATTCACAGTCTTTGGGATTGCCGCTGTCGTCGCGGTTGAGATTCGATGGAACGAAATTCTGGAGGATATGAAGTTCGATTTTCATGATTACACCTAAGATTATTTGAATAAAGAGATTAATTATTTTCCGGATTTAATTCTGTTGATTCGTCATCTGATTTCATGCCGCCGTTCTCTGCATGGTCAGATCTGCCTGACCAGAAGCTGCGCGCCCAGCCAAGCTGCACGTATTTATCGGACGCGCCCCACCTGAGCAGGTCACTAAGCAGAATGTGATAGTTCACCGGGATATTTTTACCGGCGATGAATCTCATCAGCTGCCTGAGTTTGAATGGCAGATCATCGATTTCCGAGTTCAGCAGCGAAGAGAATTTTCTTTCGAGGCCGTCGGCGCCGCTATTTGAATTTTGAAGCTCTGCTCTGAGGCTGCTGAGCGTGGCACCGAAATCGAAATATTCCTTGTCTGAATGAACGGGGTTGATAGAGAAAAGCCCTGCCACCAGCATGTGAGTGCGAATCTCCCTGATGCTGAGGTCACCGGGCATATACTTCCCGATAACGGCAAGCACGTTGAAATCCGTCTCACTGCGGGTGAATGACCGCCTGATCGTGGCGAGCGCGCCGCGGTCGTCCTTGTTTTTCAAGTCGATCAGCCGGCTGATAAAATACGCGGAAGGATTAGCCATTTTTTTCTCCGTATTTGACCTTGAATAGTTTATTGAAGCCTTTTGTTTGAGCCTTGATATGTTTCGCGGAAGAAGTGAAGCTTCTTGTAGCTTCTTTGTAAGCATCCCGGGCGACCTTGAAGACGACGTCGATCCATGAATTTATAAACTCGCGGAGGAGCCTGTCACTATTCGAATCATCAAGATCAGCCGCGGCAAGCTCGTCAAGCAAGGTGTAGAATTCGTGCTCGAGGCGCGGCCAGTAGAACTTGTGCGGGGCAAGAGTTGTAGTGAGATAGGCCGCGTTCACAGCCGACCTGTTCTTCTCCGTGATTCGCCCCTCGCTAAGGATTGCCCTCTCGGACCTGAACACTTTTCCGCGGAATTCTTTGCGAGCCGGGATCTCCATCTCGTCAAACGAACCCAGGACAAGATTGATAGCCATCTCGTTGACTGCCTTTTCAAGCAAGATGAGCTGCTTGTCGGCGATGGCAAGCAATTCACCGACAATTGCAGCCTTATGGCCGTTATTGAGAATTGAGGTGTAGAAATGAAGGTTCTCGGTTTTCCAATAGCACATCATTCCCTGATCGTTAACTATGCCGAAGGTCATTATTTCAAGCTTGCTCAGCCCGTGATCGAGCATACCGGCCAAGGAGGAAAGATTAGGACACGTGCCGCCCCCGTTTTCGTCGAATTTGCGGTAAAGCAGCTCGCTGTCGCGCCAAAGACTTTTTTCGCGGTTCACGCGGAGCTGATAAAGTGCGCCTTCTTTGCTTTTCAAAAAGCACATCAGCGGGTCGCGAAGCTGAATACCGAATTGCTCTGAGTCGGAGTAATACTGCTGGCAGCGCAGAATGCTGAAATGATCTTCTCCGGTCGAAAACCTCAAGGACTTGGACTTTTGAAACAATTCCTCATCTTCTTCGCTGATTCCATGGGCAGGCGGGGCAATCAGCATCATTCGGGATTGCCAGGTCAGGTAGTCCAGATACCCGTCTATCTGCCTTACGGTATTGTGGCTTGCCTTGTTGTTTTCCTGTTCCCAAGCGGGGACGTCATCTTCAGGATCTTTGTAAATCCTGGGATTATAAGCGGAATTAAGAACGAGAGATTCAAAAAGATTTTTACCTCTTACCCAGAAAATCCACCTTTTCAGATAGAATGTTTCCCGTGCATTGGGCTTTCCGGGAGCAATCAGGCCGCCGAGCGAGTAAGCCTGGGTCGTGATAAGTCCGATGGCAACATTCGCGGCACGGATTTCTTTCACACCGTCGGGATCATTATGCTCGAAGAATGAATTGTTGTTCCGGTGGAGCAGAAGGTAGTCAATGGGCTGGCGATTAGTGATAGCAGGCGAGGTGTGCTGATAGAAGGGGTGCTTCGCGTCGAAGAGATCGAAGCGCGTGCGCCAGGTCTCGAGATAATCCTTGACGGCTGCCTCGCTGAAGCATTTTTGCTCCAGAAGGGATTGCCAGTTCTTCATGCTCTTGTGGCACTCGAATATCCTGAGCACGAACGCCTGCAGGAAACGATTGAGGGCGATGACTTCAAGCGGGGAATCGCTCACTACCTCGCGAATCTCGTGAGCGTGGGCGAGAGCGAAGGAAAGGCTTACCTCTCTGAAACTGCCATCGGTCATGAATATCGGCAGCCATTCTTCGTCGATCAGGTTATAAGAAATCATACTAATCTCTTTGTTTTGTTAAACCTA
>CAZIHB010000366.1:0-3105 GCA_964538535.1 uncultured Hyphomicrobiales bacterium
TTCGAGACTATCCGCCAAAGGATATAATGTCGGAAGTGCTTTCGGGCAATGCTTTCTATACTCCGGCAGCACTGCCATTTTTCGTGGATAGCTGCAGTTTCGAGTTCGAGATACCGAAGGCGCCTGTTGATATCAGGTATGTTGCCGTCGCCTGGCAATTTGGAGGGCTATTCGACTGGAAGGCTGCTGGCGTTTACACCACGACGGGCGATCCTGCCAATCCCTCTGCCCTGCACTTCGACAAGGGGACGTCGCGTTATATCACGATAAATGTTGATTTCAAGAATCTGCCACCGCAGCCGTTTGTTAAATAGGGTGAAAAAGCAATGCCAATCAATCGAGTTACCATAAAAGCCGCCATGATTATGATCATTCTTGCCGCTATGTCTGTGCCGGCTTTTCCCGAGGAGAAATATTCCATCAGCGGCAGTCTGAGCGATAAGGAAAGCGCGCAGCCGCTCGCGGGATGCTCCGTTTTCCTGGAACGTACACCCTATGGTACAGTGGCCGACAGGAACGGGCATTACCTGCTGAAAAACATCCCGGCCGGGCACTATAATCTTCTGGTTTCCATGATGGGCTACAAGATCGTATCAAAGCAGATTGACCTCCGGGCGGACATGAAGGAAGTCAATTTCGAGCTCGAGGAAAAGGCATTGCAGACGGGGGAAATCGTCGTGAGTGCCAATAAGAGAATTCAGGCGGTGCAGGACGTGCCCATTTCGATGGCCGTGATAGACAGCAGGGCAGTATTCCAAAGAAGTGCCGTGAGGCTTGATAAGCTGATCGAATTTGTCCCGGGCGTGGAAGTCAACAAGGATAATATCAGCATCCGCGGCACGAGCGGGTTTGCTTATGGCGTGGGGTCGCGCACCGCAGTTTTGATGGATGGATTTCCGGTGCTTTCGGGCGATAACGGGGACGTAAAATTCGACGTGATGCCGCTCTTCGATGTGGAAAGAATCGAGATTGTAAAGGGGTCGGGCTCCGCGCTTTACGGCAGCAGCGCCCTCGGCGGCGTGATAAATATCATATCCCGCGAACCAACTGAGAAAGCGGAAACGAAGTTCAGAATCTATGGCGGGCTATACACCAGGCCGAGATACAAACAATGGGATTATTCAAATTCACTGCATGGCAATAGCGGCGCGGAAGCCGGGTTTTCCGGCAGATTCGGTCGCCTTGGCATGATACTGACCGCAGGGTGGCACGCCAACGAGAGCTGGCGGCAATACGACGATTCGAAAAGATACAATTTATATTCAAGATTCAGCTACAATTTCTCTGACAGGACTGACGCGCTGATCTCAATTTCCGCCGCTAATGAGAACAAAACGGACTGGATATATTGGCACGGACTTGACAGCGCTACTTTCCCCGCTGCCGGCACTGACTACGACAGGCGGATCGATTCGAGGAAGCTGACGATAATTTCGCAAATCAAGCATATATTCAACGACAGGTTCTTTGCAATTGCCAAGGCAGGCTATTTCGGCACGAACTACGCGAACAACCTCCCGGAGAGCAACCCCGAGAAGCGGGAATCCGACGCGGGGACGTACTCGGGCGAGGTGCAGGGTAATTACAGAATTGCTGCCTCAACGCTGATAACGACAGGCTTGTTTTTGCAGCATAACGAGGTGACATCGTTCACTTACGGGAACCGTGAGCAGAATATATTCGCGGCTTACCTGCAGGGTGAGCTGAATTTTCCGGAGAACCTGACGGTTACGGCCGGAAGCAGAATCGATTACGAAAAGGCGCTCGGCATAGACGGGCGGAGCGAAGTCTCGCCTAAGTTTGGAATCACTTACAAGCCGTCGGGACAATTGTCGTTCAGGGCTTCAGCAGGGAGCGGTTTCAGGGCGCCGACCGTGGCAGAGAGATATGCTACGGCAGAGTATCAGGGGCTCAGGGTGAAAGAAAACACGGCACTTCTGCCCGAGACCGGCTGGTCGTTCGAGGTTGGGGGAAATTATGAAGGATTGGTGGCAGGCTTGCCGTTATATGCCGATATAGCCCTGTTTCGGAATGACCTGAAGAACCTGATCGAGCCCTCGTTCCTGAGTGATAACTCGGGCACGATTCAATTTATGAACGTCACGAAGGCAAGAATACTCGGCATAGAGGGGGGAGTGAAGGCTATGCTGTTCGGATTTGTCGGGCTTGAAACTTCTCTGACGCTCATGGATCCGAAGGACCTGACACTCGGAGAGACATTGAAATACCGCTCGGAAGTGCTCTGGTATAACAAGCTGAGCCTGAATTTCGGAACTTATGAATTTCAATGCGATTACAGGTACAAGAGCAGGCAGAAGAATATAGATGAGAAGCTCGGCCTTCAGATAAAAGATGCAGATGCGCGCGTGGCGGTGCATCTTGTCGATGCCAGGGCGATTATACGACTTGAACCGCTGATTAACCTGCCGATTCAGGTTTCGCTCAACGCCTTCAACCTCTTCGATTATTATTATACGGAAGTGCCGGGCAACCTTGCAGCAACGAGGAATCTGACGCTTCAGATAGAGGGCGGATTCTGAAAAGGATCCTGTCAATCGAGCCTGTGTGAAAAGACCCGATTATGGCAATAAAGTCTTGACCCGTCATTCCCGCGCAGGCGGGAATCAATTGATATACAAGAACTTATGAATCTCCGCCTCCGCGGAGATGACAACTGCAGGGTGCCGTTGCCGCTGTTTTCACACAGGCTCAATCGTAATAATGCACTCTTTTATTATATATAAGCGCGAGAGAGACGTAAGCCACGAGAAGTCCGAAAAATGCCATTGCCATGCCCGATGCAAGATCGGATTGCATGGAATTGCTGTCGGCGCCCGGAGCCAGAGAGAGTATCATTATGAAATTATTGGCGAAGTGAGCGACGATGGGGACTATGATGCTGCCCGTGTAATACGCCAGCAAAGCGAGGTAAACCCCGATTATAAAGAGTTCGGGCAGCTGCATGGGGTTGAAATGCACCACGGCGAAAAATGCCGAGACGACGATTATGGCAAGCACGGGATTGAATTTCTCCACGGATCTCTGCGCGTAGCCGCGGAAGAGCAGTTCCTCGCTGACCGCCGGCATCAGCGCGCCGGAGACAGC
>CAZIHB010000367.1:0-3105 GCA_964538535.1 uncultured Hyphomicrobiales bacterium
TGTTATTAAGTAAATCGATCCCAATACTTTTTTGAAGCAATTATATGATTCAGGACTTCAGCAACAGAACAATACTCATCATTGATGATGATGCAGCTTTCAGAAAGTTTATCAAGATTTTGCTTGAAAAAGGCTTCAATTGCCGGGTCGATGAAGCAGATAATCCCAAGAAGGGGTTCGAATACTTCGAAAAAAAGATTCCCGATGCTATCATTCTCGACATGCAGATGCCAATAATGGACGGGCACACCGCCCTGACATATATAAGAAGCAATGAGGCCACAAAATCCATTCCGGTTATTGCCTGCACTGCCTTGAGCTATCAGCAGCTGTTCCTCTCGCTCGTCAAGCTGCAGATCTCGGACTATATCGTCAAGCCATCCTCCGGGAAAGTGATAAGGGACAAAATTCAAAAGCTCTTAGCGTCTCTCCCCCAAAAGAAAAACCTTGCGTCACAGGGAGATAATAATGCTTCTGAATAATATCGACGATGTGGTAAAAGGAAAAATTTCTCCGCAGATACTCTTGCTCTTCGGTGAAGAAGATTTCCTGCTTGATGAAGACCTCGAGCGGCTCATGAAAGCGCTCGTCCCCACTGACAATGATAAATATGACTTCGACACTCTGGATGGAGAGGAAACCTCTCCCAACGAACTGTTGGATATAGCCTCGTCACTTCCTTTCGTATCATCCCGCAGGGTTATCCTGTGCAAAAGCTGCTTACGCCCGGCCGGGCATCAAAAAAGGCCGAGCAGAGCTCGCCATTCAACCGCTACATGGCTAACCCGTCCAAATCGACAGTGCTCGTGCTCAGGGCATCGCTTGACAACCTGAACGGACTCACGAACGAGCTTTCAAGAAACAATGCCAAGGCTGAAAAGAAAATTGACTCGGCAAAATTCCCGCTTAATGCCATTTTGAGAAATCATTACTGGATCGAATACCCGAAAGTCTATGAATCCGCATTTCCCGCATGGGTGTCAAGGCGGTTTTCTTCTCTTGGCAAAGCAATCACGCGCGAGGCTGCAGACCTCCTTATTGCGCAGTGCAAACCAACTCTCCGCGATCTTGCCAACGAGGCGGAAAAGGTTGTGCTCTACCACAAAGACAAAAAGGAAATAGGAATTGATGAGATTAACCACCTGGTAGGCCACACGCGGGAATACAACATATTCGAGCTGCAAAAAGCAGTTGGAGAAAGAAATATCCGGAAGTCCTTCACCATATTATCTTTCATGCTTGCAACGGACAGACAGGAGATGCTCGTGATCACTATGCTCACGAGATATTTCACCATGCTCTGGAAATTGCTCGACGAATCAAAAAAGACGTCCGATCCCAGGCAGCTTGCCCAGGCCGTCGGGCTCACGCCGTACTTTATGAGTGATTACCTCTCCGCCCTGAAAAATTATAGTCCCTTGGAGCTGGATAACGCGTTTAAATTCCTTTGCGAGGCCGATTTGAGCCTGAAATCCTCCGCTGGCGACAGCCTCTTTATCATGCAGCAAATGCTGATAAAAATTATGGGCGGCAATTAGCCACCCGTAATCTTACTTTTTTTACTTCTACTTTCTGCGTGGTTTCAGAAATTCCTTCAGCTCGGGATTTTTCTCGAATTTATAAAGCTCTTTCAGCCAGGGCTTCCACTTGCTGTCCGGGTTCCCCGACATTTCCTCGTAGAGCTCTGCCCTGAAGCTATCAGGATTCTTCATAATTAATGATCTTATCCCGGCAAATTCTTTTTTTCCGATTTGAATTTTCACGACATATGGCAGCAGCCTGATTTTGAGATCATCGGAAATTCCTCCATTCATGACGTTCGAGATGAAGTTCATGCCGAGATTGTTGTTCGTTTCCAGCCCGGAAAAGGCCATGGATCTAACGTAGTTAGATTCATCCTGCAGAAGAGTGAGCACGCCGCCCAGATCTTCGTCGCTCGTGTTCCTGCATATGTTGTAAGATGCGGCAGCTCTGACGTAATGATTGCCGTCCCTTGCAAGGGCAAAAATATTCTCGCTCATTTCCGGTATCATCCCGTCGTTGAACAAGCGTGCAAACATGACCCTGTATCTCCAGTCCATGGAATTTGCCCAGCTCATCAGCACTTCCTTATTTTTCACGATCACCGGGCGCGGCAGCAAGTTATAAGCAATCGAGACGAGGGAATAATTCGAGGATGAAAGCGAATCGGCAAGCAGCTTGACTATCGCCGTCGTGTCTGTTTCGCCCACCCTCCGGATGACATCCTGCAGCAAGGCGAATTCATCCGGCCCGGCCACCTGAAGGCGATTTGATATCAGCTTGAAATTCTTTCGTGCCATGTCCGACAGCTTGAGAATCACCCCGGCATAAAGGTCAGAATTGCCCGCCGGATCGATAACCAGAGAGTAAGCATAAAGGCTGTCAAAATTCCCCGGCAATGGCGCGGAGCGAGTTTCGGCAAGTCTCTCCTTTATGGCATCCATGATTTTGCCTTTAAGCCTGCTGTCGAAATCCTTGAATATTCTGTATGATGATTTATGCGGCCTCTGAATTGTCCTGAAATTCATGGTTTCGGTCACTTTTGTAGTGTCCGGAAGAATAACGAGCGAGAAATAGTCCTGCTCTACGGCCCTGTAAAATGCACCGCCCGCCTTGAAGTCCGATACGATCACGTTGTTATTGGAAAGATCCCCAAACGCTGCTATGGCGTTCTGCTTGGCAAATGATTTCGACCCGCTGCCGTTTGAATACGTGTCGCTGCCGGCAAGATCGAACAGTCCCGCGAAAGAGTAGTCGTAAGCAGAGGCGTGGCAAATGCCCGAGGAAGTGTAGCTGTCGTTCCCGTCATGGTCGAACAGCAGCGCGAAGGACTGATTAATAGCAGCTCCCTGGCTGTAGTATCCCGCGGTATATTTATCATTGCCCCCGAAATCGGCAAGAATTGATGTGCCGCCGCCAAATGCCGCGGCTTGCGATAGTGAAGCAGCATTATAAATGTCATTGCCCGATTTATCAAAAAGCAGCCCGACACCGGCATAAGCCATCCAGGGGAAACCGCAGGATGCACCCTGCGATACTGAGTATTTCCCGTACTGCAGTCCGGGTACATATAAGCTGTCCCCT
>CAZIHB010000368.1:0-3094 GCA_964538535.1 uncultured Hyphomicrobiales bacterium
CAAAATCAACACCTTTGGCAACAACAACCCGCCCGGCTTCGTGCTCTGCACGGTTTCCAACGGCTCCGCGCCCGCCTCGCTCGCGAATGCATTCGAGCTGCCGGCCTCGCCAAAGAATAATTCAAGCCTGACGGATGAATCGGTGCGATTGCTCGATGAGCATTTTGATGCCATCAATTCGGCGTATTCACGCGATTTCCACGTAAAGGCCGCGATTCACGTGGGCAATGGCCACGCTGAGCTCAAGCTGAAGGACTCCATGCTTCCCGATATCGGAAGCCTCGTTAAGAAAATTGAAAACTTCCTTCAAGACAATCTTAATTAGAGGAATTCGGATATGTACACACTACTTATAAGGCTGAAGGGCCCCATGCAGGCATGGGGCATCGAAAGCCACTTCAGATACAGGGACACCGGGCTCGAGCCTTCGCTGAGCGGCGTCGTCGGGGTGCTGGCTTCCGCGCTCGGCAGGGACCGATCCGAGAGCATTTCCGATATTGCCTCTGCTAAATTCGGAGTCAGGGTGCTCCGCGAGGGCAGGCTGCTGCGGGACTTCCACACCTACGAGCACTACTCGCTTGATAGAGATAATTATATTCAGCGCGGCAAGATCGGACTCTCGTTCCGAGATTTCATTTCCGGGGCGGACTTCCTTGCGGGCATGGAATTCGAGGAAGAGGCGCTGCCGCTCGAGCTGCACTCGGCACTCAGGAATCCCCGGTGGTTCACATATCTCGGACGTAAGTCATTCGTGCCGTCGCTACCCCTCTGGACGCGCGATGGCGTAGTGCCGCTACCCCTCGTTGATGCCCTGAGGGCATTCGATTTTGAATCCGGGAACAAAAAAAGCAGGTACGTCATCGATGAAGACGAGCGGTACGAATCCGGGGCGATAGCCAGGCGGATCGTAGCGGACAGGCCCGTTTCCTATCTCGACCGCAAGTTCTACGCCCGGAAAACGATGACTATCTTCTTCGATAACAATTGCGCGGAGGGCACGAATGTATCTGACTAAAATGATTCTTAATCCCCTGAACAAGGACGCGAGAAGAGATGCCGCCTATCCATACGAGCTGCATCGCACACTCGCCCGCGCTCACGGGTGGAACGACGATTCGCGCCCCGCTTTCCTCTTCAGGCTCGAGCAGCCCGACTACAAGCACGGGAGCATCACCGTGATCTCTCAGGCGAGCCTGGCCGCCCCGCGCATCGATCCTATGCTGGAATCGGGCTATCTGCTTGCCGGCGAAACCAAATTCATCGAAGACGATTTCCTCCGGTCTTCGCTTAAGCAGGGAGCCGGGTTCTTCTTCCGCCTGAAAGCCAACACCTCGGTGAAGCGGGAGGGGCATAAATACGCTATCGATACCGAGGAAGGGCGGTTCGCGTGGCTGATGAAAAAAGCCGCGGCTAACGGGTTCAGAGTGCTGAACGCGAACGCTGCCAAGGTGACAATCGGCAGCCTGAACATGACCAGGAGCTTCAAGGGCAAGAGCATGGATGAGATCGAAAAGCACAGTCTGTTCCACGTCGGGTGCATTTTCGACGGCATACTAAGCGTGGAGGACTCGGGGCTCTTTGCAAAAGCAGTGACGAACGGCATAGGCCAGGGCAAGGCTTTCGGCTTCGGCCTGCTCAGCATCAAGCCGATGAACGGCGCCTGACCCGCTTCGCCCGCGTGATTTGGCCGCGGATATGATTGCCGCGGCCATTCTGCGCGAGTGTTCACTCGTGAGTGTTCGCACGCGAGTGTTCGCACGCGATTTTTCGCTCTTTGACAACCGGATTTTTTTATTTTTTATGGTGATAGCATGGCAAATCAAAACTTCAACGAACTTCCAAGGACCAGAGATAGTATCTCTTTCCTCTACTTCGAGTATGGCAAGATCGAGCAATCCGAAACGGGGGTGGAATTTTCAAACAAAAAAGGAGTTATCGAAATTCCCGTTGCAAACCTTTGCACCATAATGCTCGGCCCGGGTGTGACCATAACTCACAAAGCTGTGCAGTCGATCGTATCTTCGGGATGCACCATTCTGTGGAACGGCGAGCAAGGGGTAAGATACTATGCTCATGCCACCGGAGAAACGCATAAAGCATACAAGTTGCAGAAACAGGCCGAGCTTGTCTCTGATCCTGCAAAAAGAAAACACGTGGTGCTGAAAATGTATAAATTCAGGTTCGGAGAGCTTTTCAATCCCGAGCTGACTGTAGTGCAGATGCAGGGAGCGGAGGGGCTTCGGGTTCAGGATGAGTATAAAGCAATTGCAGCCAGATACGGAGTCAAATGGGAAAACAGAAGATACAACCGGGAAGTCTGGGAGGACTCCGACGACCTGAACCGCGCACTATCCACCGCTTCATCATGCGTGAACGGGATCAGCCACTCTGCTATTGTCGCGGCGGGCTACTCCCCCGGCCTTGGCTTCATACATCAGGGGAAGCAATGCTCTTTCGTCTATGATATTGCAGATCTTTACAAAATGAAGATTGCTGTGCCGATAGCGTTCGCAGCCGTCGCAGAGGGCGCGGGCAACCTCGAGACAACGGTCAGAAAGCGGTGCAGGCAGGCATTCAAGAACTTCAGGCTGCTTGGAAGAATTATTCCCGACATAGAAATACTGCTGAATATCAATGACGAGATACCGGAAGCATTCGATCCGGACAGCGACCCGAAATTGCCGACAAAATGGTGGGAACCGCCGCAGGAGGAAGAAACATGACCATAATAATACTTGAAAAAGTGCCCTCGAGCCTGAAAGGCGAACTGGGAAAATGGATGATCGAGATCGCGGTTGGCACGTTTATTGGTGTGATAAGTGCGATGGTGCGAAATAAATTGTGGGAAAAGTGCATATACAATTGTAATGGGGGCAGGGTGACCATGGCATGGAAAACGAACAACGAGCAGGGATTCGATTTCAAGAATCACAACGAGAACAGGCTTCAGCCAATAGACGTGGAGGGCGTGCGTCTGATGCTGAAAGTATCGAACTCCGCATGAAGCGGAGAGTATTCTCCACGTATGTGGGGATGAACCGCCATTAAGAATGGTGAATTAACAGCCATTATCGTATTCTCCACGTATGTGGGG
>CAZIHB010000369.1:0-3089 GCA_964538535.1 uncultured Hyphomicrobiales bacterium
GGACCTCAGGAAGGGCTACGAAGAGGGCAACAAGGATCCCTACGCCGAGCTCGAAGAGCTCGCAAAGGCGGCAGAGGCCAAGGAAAAAGCCTCCGAAAACCGGCACGAGTATCTTATCGGAAGTTAGTGTCGGCACTTTTATAAAGTATAATGATATGGCGAGAATCATTATGGAAAACATGGTTCTGAAAGCAAATTTCGGGGAAAGCTGCCTGTAGCTGAGGATAATTGCCGGCAGGTTAAGAATGATAAGGAGGAAAGCCAGCGGGGCATGAAATATGTTGCTTCCGAGTATGGAAATACCCGTGGCTCCGCCTTCGATGTAACTATTCGGGAGCAGAAAACCGTTCAACCCTATGGCATCGACGATCACACCGGCAAAAATAAACGAGTAGTCCATGATGTTTTCTTTTGTTTTTGTCAATACCTACCTCCGATAAAGAAAATTGCATAATACAAAACGTATTAATATATTCAATTTTATTTTGAACGGACTCGGAAGTTTTTATTTATTTTTGCTTGCTTTGTTGGGACTATGTTATAAAATGTAGCAGGAGATCGGCTCACTGAATAAAGGCAATTGAAAAAAATTACAAGTTATAAAATTTGAGGGTTTACATGAAGTTTTCCGCTTTTTTTCTGGTAAATCTTATACTTGTGGCCACATTTATCTGGCTCGGGCGTAAGAAAGGCTTTCTAAGCTTTTTCCAGAATGGCAAATGGTGGCTCACTTGGCTGGCAGTCGGCATAATAACATTGATGGACGAGATGACGTCGGTGTTTTATGCTTCCTATGAAGCTTATAGGTTTATCGGGCTTAAAGCAATTTTTTATATTTCTTTAACGTCCATTTTTATCCGCTTCATTTCTTCACGTATGGTTGAAATTGCTGAAATCCTTGAGAATAATAAGATCAGGGGAGGGGGTGTATATTCTTTCTCTTATCTTGTATTCGGCTCTGTAGTCTCATTTATAGCAATATCTTCGATACTTGTGGATTACATACTGACTGCCACTCTATCCACCGTGAGTGCTATTGAAAACGGCACGTCCTTTCTGATGATGGGCGAGGGAGTGAAATTCCTTCTGAAATACGCCGTCGTTATTGGCATCATGTTCCTGAATATCATGGGAATAAAGGAAAATGCCAAGTTTACTTACTTTATCTTTGTTTTTGCAGCATTCGTATTACTTAACCTGATTGTCGGCGGTGCATTCGGCATAGACGCCACGGTTGCAGGCAATCTTGGCAGCAGCTGGGGAGGCTTTGTCGGAGATTTTACGAGGCATGGTTTTATCGGAGGGTATAGCAACCTCATTGTCGGTATCGGGAGCTGTATCCTGGCGTATTCCGGCATCGAATCTGTGCTGCAGACTGCCTCGCTGACGCCTGATTGGAAAAGTATCAAGAAAGCATACTGGTTCCTTGCCTTGACTGTCGGCATCGTGACACCAATTATCGCATTGATGGCTTTATCTTCAAATATAAATCTTGCGGCTCACGAATCAGATCTTATTCCCGCGTTTGCAAGTGCCGTCAACGGCCCCTGGTTTGGCATCGCCGTGAGCATTCTCGCTTCGTTTACATTGATTATGGCCGTTAATACCGCTATGGTAGCCTCGGCAGAACTCATGGAAAAATTTGCCGAGCAGTATAATTTCACCTGGATAATGAAGATAAACAAACGCAACTCTCTTTACAGGCTGCATATTATCAACGCTTCATTTTATTGCCTGATCCTGTTTATCACGAGCGGAAGTCAGGCAATTCTTGCCGAAATGTACGCGGTGGGGCTGGTAGCAAGTTTCTGCATTAATATCGGGGCCCTGCTTTTCTATAGGTACAGACGCGGCACATCAGACCACTCTCAGCACACTTCACGGCTTGGCACTCTGATTCTATTTATCATTCTTATATCAACTTTTGGATATATCATGTACCACAGGCCCTACGGCACGCTGCTGTGGTTCACGATATCGGTGATCGTCCTGATTGCGGGCATTGCCATCTCGAAGCGCCGCTCACCCGAAAAACTGAAGAGAAGAATGTCGGACAGCCCGATGGAGCTCGTATTCAGAATTCAGGAGCTGGAAACTGACACAGTGCATATTCTTTTCAAACGGCCGAACGAGGAAGCGATCATGAAGCACTACGAGAACGATTTTTATGTCAGCTTCTATTCTCTGCGAAGCGATCTGCCGGAGAAGCTGTTTAAAAATCAGTTCCTGCTTGGCATTCAGCCGCGGCAGAATCTAAACTCCATGATTACCTCGCTATTGAATCTGCTTACATATGAGGTGCCCGACAAGGAAGTGCACATACACTTCGGATGGCCGCTATCATCCTGGTGGGATAGAATTTCTATCGGTGTGGAAGTATATAAAATTATGAAGCTGCCCCGTGTTTTCTCTAATTTCAATTTCCATATTGAATACTTCAATCTCGAACATAAGAAATTCTGGAAGCAAACAAAGGAAAGCTGATCAAATAAGCAATACAGCAAAAAAAAAAGCGGGCCGAACGTGATCAAAAACATTCGGCCTGCTTTTTATATGGTCTGGCTTTACTTTTCAAAATGTTCACTACTCTAAGGCGAAAGACGATCCATGGTCCAATTCCCGGCACCATCGAGAGCATAGGCAAACCTGTCGTGCAGCCTGCTTTCGCGGCCTTGCCAGAACTCAAAGTAATTTGGCACAAGCCTGTAACCTCCCCAATAGGGAGGCAGTGGCACGTTCGTTTTATACTTCAAAGTCAGCTTCACCACTTCGCGCATCAGTGAGAATCGGCTTTTCAACGGTTTGCTCTGCCTGGATGCCCAGGCGCCAATTCTGCTTGCGTATGGCCTGGTTTTAAAGTATGAAAAAGATTCGTCAGGGCTGAGTTTCTCAACCTTTCCCTCTATACGTATCTGCCTTTCAAATTTATCCCAGAAGAACAGCATGCTTGCAAAGGGATTTTCCTCCATTTCGTTTCCTTTTCGGCTTTCATAGTTTGAATAGAAGACAAAACCGCATTTATCATATCCCTTCAGCAATACAACCCTGGAAGAAGGCCGGCCTTCTTTTGTCGATGTGGAAACAACAAC
>CAZIHB010000370.1:0-3064 GCA_964538535.1 uncultured Hyphomicrobiales bacterium
AACAATAACCGCCGCTACGAGCAGCCACGAGATCAATTTTAAAGCGTTCTTCCACTCGCCCGCTGCAATCAGAAAAATTTCGCGCATTTATACCCCTATCTAATATAGTCTTTTCTTGATTTGAAAATAATAACCGAGGCAGACGCGAGCAGGATTTCAACCGAAACCGCCACGCAAGTCTGAATCATAGCATTATTCCTGCCGATAGTATGCTTTTCAAACAGGACCACTGCCACCAGGATCACGAGCAATACTGACGCGGTGATGCCCCACGCGGCAGCTGTTCCCTTGCGCCCGGCCGGCGGCATCACTGCGCGAAGGTCGCCGGCAATGATTACCCCGAACACTATGAAGCTGTAAAAAACTATCTGGAACATATCCATAAGCGCGGTTCCGGACTTCGCGCCGCGGAGCAGAACATGTACGGGTTCAACCCAGAATGTAGCCATGAGGAACAAGAAAACCACCGCCACCCTTATTATGCCCAGTTTGAGAGGAGTCACGGGTAGTATCGCGTAGTTTATAAACCTTTTGGATTTATTAAGATCAGTGGCCCACAACATCCAGACCGTGCAGATAATTAATCCCGCGCCGGTATCCGAGCCCCACCATCTTGCCGGGATCCCTGTATAATATATCAAGGACAGCACAAAAGAATTTAAAACTAAAATTCTGGCGGAGAGCATCTCGAATTTAATTATCTGCCACATGTTTTCCCCGCCTGAGTATCCATAAGCTGATATCCTCAAGGCTCATGGGATTGGACTCCTCGACCAGCCAACCGGCTTGCACCAGCTTTCCGATCGTGGCCTCGCCGTCGCTCGATATGATCAGCGTCCTGTTTCCCTCGGCCCTCACGTCCAATGCCTCATCCAGCGCCGGCAGCGTGTCACTTCCCCTTGCCGTGACGGCGCGCCACTTGTCTGTCAGGTCTTCTTTTCCAGAGCGAAGCGTGATTTTCCCATCCGATAGATATGTCATCTCGTCGGCCAGCCGGCTTATATCCGAGAGAATGTGCGTTGAATAGAGTATCGCCCTGCTGCCGCTTTCCATGTATTCGAAGAGAATATCTCTGAATTCGCTTCTTACCACCGGGTCCAGCCCGGAGCTCGGCTCATCGAGCAGCAGCAGGCCGGGGATGAACGAGAGCGCTGCCACGAGCTTAAGCTTCATCCTGTTCCCTGCCGAAAGCTCGCGCACTTTTTTATCTGCCGGGAGTTCCAGCCGGCTCACCAGCCGTTCGCAATATTGCGCGTTCCAGCTTCTGTAGAATCCGGAGATAAAATCAAGATTCTTTCGCACCGGCCAATTTTCGAAGAATCCGCCCGACTCCCCGACATAGCCGACAAAATTTTTCCACTCCGGGTGTTTGTGCTCATTCTTCATGCCCGCTACTCTTGCCTCGCCTCTGTCGGGCAGGACGAGCCCCGCCAGTATGTTTATAGTCGTTGTCTTGCCGGCGCCGTTATTGCCGACGTATCCCATCACCTTGCCGGGGGCAAGCTCGAGGTCAAGCGGCCCAAGCACGAAGTCGCCGTACTTCTTCTCGATCGATTTTAAAATGAAAGCCAAATCCATAAAGAACCTATATTTTATTGATAATGATTTTCCTTACTGCCGAGAGTATTTCTTCGGGTGATAGCCCCTCGCCTGCCGCCGCGTCAATAACAGGCTTCACCCGCGCGATGAAACCATCCATGGCCAGGCTTTTCCTCGCCGTGTCGTGCATTTCTGCCACGAAGAACCCCTTTCCCCTGCGGGAGAATATCAATCCTTCGGCCTCGAGCGCGCTATAGGCACGCTCCACCGTGATGACACTCACCCTGGCCTCCCTCGATAGCGCTCTTATCGAAAGAATAGGTTCGCCTTTGGCAAGCTCGCCATTCAGAATTTTGGCCCTCAGCTGCCTTATTATCTGACTTTGAAGCGGTTCACCCGAAATATCCGACAAATTGAGAAGCATTAATTCCTTCACCCAATGTAACTACTGTCTATATACAATATACACAGTATATATAATTTTTCCAAGCAATATGAGATCCATTACCCCCGGAAAAAAAATTATCGGAACCGCCCGGCCATTGCAGCGGCCGACCGGGCCGCGAATTCGGCTGCTGATTTTTTACTTCCCGGACACTACCGCTATCATGTGTTTCATCATTTTTCCGTATTTTTGCAAGTTATTTTGCGATCGGCAGCCGGAAATTGCAGACCGCGGAAAAAATAGAAAAAGTATTGGCAGATTATGATTTGCCATGATATTTTTTCTTTTATATTTTAATATTTTGATATTAAAAGGAAGAAATTTTTTTCTATAGATATGTAAAGCATTTTGAAACTATTCTTTTATCGGAGAGAAAAATGGCTGATAAGAAGGACAAAAAAGCAACGGCCGGGAAATATGTTTACTATTTCGGCGGCACAGAAGCTGAAGGCAATGCCGAAATGAAAAACCTTCTCGGTGGAAAAGGTGCTAACCTTGCCGAGATGGTCCACCTTAAACTTCCCGTTCCGGGCGGATTCACAATCACGACAGAAGTCTGCACGTATTATTACGACAATAACCAGACATATCCCAAAGTGCTGAAAGCACAGGTTGAAGAGGCCCTTGCCAAGCTCGAGAGAGAAATGGGTGCCAAATTCGGCGACGTGCAGAACCCTCTGCTGGTTTCCGTCCGCTCTGGCGCACGCGCTTCGATGCCCGGCATGATGGACACGGTGCTGAATCTCGGTCTGAACGACAAAACTATCGAGGGGCTGATCAAGAAATCAGGAAACCCGAGATTCGCATATGATTCATATCGCCGTTTTGTTGCCATGTATGGCGACGTCGTGCTCGACCTTAAGCCGAAGACAAAAGACGACATCGATCCGTTCGAAGAAATTCTTCAGGCCAAGAAGGAAGCCCGCGGCGTGAAGCTCGACGTTGAGCTGACCGTAGAAGACCTGAAAGAACTCGTGCTCGAATTCAAGAAAGCCATCAAGGACCACCTTGGCGTAGAATTTCCGGAAGATCCGATGGAGCAGCTCTGGGGAGCAATCGGCGCCGTGTTCGGCTCGTGGA
>CAZIHB010000371.1:0-3063 GCA_964538535.1 uncultured Hyphomicrobiales bacterium
CTCTGATTTCGTAATCTTCCATTGCATCAATTAAAAAATTTCTGCGCTTGTGATATCGATGATCTTTCGAGTTTTGATGTGCAGTATTGCTTTGAGGTACTTCGACGACATATACTACTTCTTCAGGACTTTCCATTTGTACCGGATGAATTCTGATACCCTCGATTTTCGGGCTGATATTGCTATCGATGATCTGTTCGAGCGTTTCTTTCGAAAACTGTGAGCAATTAATGGGAGTAATTTTTTCCGGCAGGTGTTTTTTATCCTTTTGGTCAAATTCTTTAATTCCAAAAATAATTACTCCACCTGCAGAATTTGCCATGGCGCTTACATATGTCGCTATATCAGTCTTTCGTCCCTCAGCATTCTGCAAAGAACCTGAAGACTTATACTCAAGCTGAATACTTTCTTGCACTCCGTCATCAATCAGCTGCTGAAGCTCTTTAACTGTTTTGGGTACAAACATTACCGTGCCTCTTCTGAAAATTGGTACTCAACATCCACTGTTGGTTGTGAAAGTGTAATTTTGGTATTTTTGCTGCTAACGTTCGTTGGAAGCTGTTTCTTGCTTACGTCAATCGAAGTGATGAGATCGCTCAGCAACGGTGTTGCGGCAGTTCCTATTTCCATGCGAACCCCATCTTCTCCAAATGACCAGTGACTTTTGCCTCCAGCTCTTCCACTTCTTCAGTCAGCTGCGGCAGCGTGGCCTCGTAGCGTTCGGCCAGATCCTTCACGCGGCGCGTAAGGTGCTGGCTGGTGCGTTCTATCTCGGCCCTTATGCCGGACTCGATGCGTGCCATCCACTTCTCGTCCACAACGAGGTTCTTGATCTCGCTTTCCTTAAGGGCCGCGTACTTCGCCAGCACTTTTCTTTCCAGCTCCGCCATGGCCGTTTTGAGTTCGGATTTCAGTTTTGCAGTCTCTTCCAGGTTGTCGCCCAGCCGCTCGAGCACTTCCTGCTCCGTTAGCTCCTCCCTTTCGCCGTAAGGCACGGAAACTTCAGCCGCGCGCGAGTGTCCGTATTCCTTCTTAAGTTCCTTCAGGCGGCGGGCAACGTCAATCCTGGCTGCCTTGCCTTTATCATTCAGCACCTCGCTGAGCACGCCGTCCTCGCCGCCATGCTCCTCGAGCATCTCGTTATAGTTGCTTTCCAGTTCCTCGATCCTCGCGTTCATCTGCCCGAGCAACCGATTTTCTTCCGCGAAGCATACACGTCGGACGAGTTCTTTCGGCGCGAGGTCGCACTCAAGTTCAACGGGTTTCTTCGTTTTTTTCTGAGATTTTTTCTCCGTATCCTTCTCCGGCACCGGCGCAAGCTTCGCCTCCCAGCCGTCGGCAGAGATGATGTAGCAATCGTCCTGCGCGGTTTCGTTCCAGTAGTCCATCACGATCTGATAGATGGCATAGGAATCGATCATGGGCACTTCTCTATATTCCTTCAGAATATCCTCCGCGAGCCTCTCGATCACATCTTTCGGACGGAACCCGGCCGTGAGAGATTTCAGTTCTTCGGCGTGCTTGCTTTTCCAGAAGTCGAAGATCGAGTTCATTTCCTTTGTGAATTCAATATATTCAGGATGCGAATAAATGGTTTTTCTTATCTCTTCTTTATCGATCCTAAGTTTGGAATAGCCCTTGCGCAGCGGAGCGAAAAGGTTTTTCTTCGTGGAAGGGAAGATTTGCCAGTAGTCCGAGAGCGCGTCAATGTCCGCATTGGGGATGCCGCCGAGCAGGTGGCCGGCAATGTCCTGCACGTCCTCGGCTTCGGCGCTGTCTATGTAGCGTGGGATGTTCAGGTTGTAGTCGTTCTGCCGTATTTCGTCGAGGCTGACGAATCGGCTGTACTTTGGTACTTCAAGCCTATGATTGAATACATTTACAATCTTGTGTATGTCGCGTTCGCGCAGGCGGTTCTTGTTGCCGTCCTTCATGAACTCTTTGCCGGCGTCGATCATGAAGATGCCTTCGCGGTGCATCGCGCCGGCCTTGTCCAGCACAACGATGCAGGCGGGGATTCCCGTGCCGTAGAAGAGGTTTGCAGGCAGCCCGATGATGCCCTTTATATATCCCTTCTCAATAACCTTCCTTCTGATTTCGGCCTCGGAGTTCCCGCGGAAGAGTACGCCGTGGGGGAGGATGCAGGCCCCTTTGCCGGTGGATTTCAGCGATTTGATGATATGGAGCAGATAGGCATAGTCGCCATTCTTGGCAGGCGGAATCCCAAATTCTTTGAAGACATCATATTTATCGTAGAACACACCTTTATCGCTGGTGAGTCCGTCCCCCCAGCTCTTGTCGGAGAATGGAGGATTGGCCACCACGTAGTCGAAAGTTCTTAATATGCCGTTATCAGTAAATAGATTGTTCGTTAATGTATTCCCGGTCGCAATTTCTGCCGATGCGCGATTGTGCAGCACCATGTTCATCTTGGCAAGTCCGGAAGTGGTCGGATTGATTTCCTGACCATACAGCGAAAGATCCTTCCCCGACTGCTCAGCTACCTTAAGGAGAAGCGAGCCGGAACCGCATGTGGGGTCATAGGCAGTAGTGTTGTTTTTTGTATTTTCAGGAGATATGCCGATCACGCTGGCAATCACCCGGCTTACTTCGGCAGGAGTATAGAATTGCCCTTTGCTCTTGCCGCTCTCCACGGCAAATTTTCTCATCAGGAACTCGTTCGCGTCGCCGAGTATATCATCGTTTCCTGCGCGGTTTTTGCTGAAGTCGAGCCTCTGATCCTCGAAAATGGCGATAAGCCCGCTGAGTTTATCGACCATTTCCTTGCCGCTGCCGAGCTTTTTGCTGTCGTTGAAGTCGGCCACGTCGATGATGCCGACCAGTTTGTTAACTTCGGCGATTCTGGCAATGATCTTCTTGTTTATATCATCGCCGATGGAGTCCTTGCCCTTCAGGGCCACCATATCCTTGAAGCTCGCGCCCTCGGGCACGGTAATTTCGGCAAAAGGCCTGCCGGCGTACTTGTCGCTTATGTACTTTACGAAGAGGATGGCAAGCACGTAATCTTTGTAGAGGCTGGCGTCCATTCCGCCGCGAAGCTTA
>CAZIHB010000372.1:0-3060 GCA_964538535.1 uncultured Hyphomicrobiales bacterium
TCCTGCAGGAAGTGTATATGTGAGCGGTGGATACATGTTGGGATCTGGTGCAACATGCAAGCGCGACTATGGCGACGGCACTTTTGTGTATGATGGCGGGGCTGCACAAAATATTCTTGCAGAGAATGGCTCAAAGGACGATAAAAATGCATACAACAACCTTACTCTTATGAATGCAGGAATTAAGACTATCAAGGCCGGGGAAACAGTAAACGTCTTGGCAGTTACGTCTCTTGACGTCACGAATACCGGCGGACTTACAGTGCTTGGCATATTCAATGGCGGAACAAACATTACTCAGGATGCTGCGGCACCGATTGCGTTGAACAACACCGCGGCATTATTCAATGTCGGCTCGGGAACGAACAACTTCAACGGCACTGTAACTATTACATCCGGTGAATTTGCCGTGGACGGAGGCGCTGCTGTTGCTACAAATATTTTTGGAACATTAGCATTGGTTGACGGTACATCAAAATTGACAGTAGCTGCGAATAATACGCTTACTATCCCAGGTACGTTTACAAACGCATTTGCTGCGAGAACCAACATGACTTTTGATCCTATATCAACTGTAGCATATACATCAGATGCCCCTCAGACGATGGTCAGCACGGTTTCTACAAATCCATACGGAAACCTGACGACATCGGGAGCCGAAACAAAAACAACAACACCCAATGGCGATATTTATGTTGCCGGCAACCTGAGCGTGACGGGCGGCAACATCGACATGTATAATAATGCTGATGACCAAACACTTGTTTTATTGGCAAATGCTTCAAGAACAGTTACATATGATGCTGTTACAAATCCTGAAGTAGTTGGTAAAATGCGCGTAAACACTCTCGCAGCAGATAAAACTTATACATTCAACAACAGCGAGACAAAAATTAAACTTACCGGCGGCGGAAGCGATTATTTTGAAATATCATCTGTGCCTGCCACTGCCGTTCCATCAATTGTAATTACAAACTTTGATGCTACAAGAGATCTGAAGAGGAAAGTATTAGTCGATTATCCTTCTCCTTCTACAGGCTCATGGACCGGTGTTACTTTTAGAATGGGTTATAAAACGAGTGATTATGATAACGCTTCATGGACAACAAATGGCAGCTCGGAAAGCCAATTGAGATTCTATGAAGATGCGTCAGATCCTACAAAAATCGAAAAAGTTGCAACGGGAACTCCATATATAAGGCAGACTACAACCGGTACAATTCACTATGTAGAACTTACTGGTATTCAGCCTACGACAATCGGGAGCGAACCTGACGGAAACCCGGATGGGACGTTGAAATCCGGCGAAGTTCTTCTTCGCGCCGGAGCTGCTACATTTATCTCCGTTGCTGATGGCCGCTGGTCACATAATACAACATGGGACGAAGGCGAAGTGCCGAAAGAAGATGATATTGTTCTAATCAGAACGACTGTTCATGCCGGCTATATCAGGGCAAACGATCCCACAGGAACAGATCTTGAGGCAACACCCGGCAAACTTGCCTCTAAAATTACAATTGACGATAACCTTGCAAATGCTTCACTGCTTCTTGGTGGAACAAAAGCATACGGAATTAAAGCGGGTGTAAATGGCGTTACAAATTCAGGCTCCATGACGATTGGCCGACTGAATGGTGCAAGCAACGTGCCAAACACATTCTGTTCAACGACAGACGATGCTTCTTCAAGCTCCAAAATCAACGGCGGTTTGGTACTATTCCAGGGATCAACGCTTCAAGTGCGTGAGAACCTGAACATCAACGGCCTCGTGAGCAACGGCGGTGAAATTATCTTGGATACGACACCATAAGGGGCATTATCAGTATATTCAATTCAGTAAAGGGCGGGGCACAGCCCCGCCCGATATTAAAAAGAGAAAAAAATGAGAATAATGGCCCAAATATTGATTTTTTCATTGACTGTGCTCGCCTACGCGGGTTCCCCTGCATTCGCGCAGGCACTTCTGAGCAATGGCAAAATCAATAATTCGGGTACAATTACTATTAAAGGCCAGGCAATAATTAAGCAGGATTCCATTGGTGGTAAAGTAATTTTTGATAAAAGTGAAACATCAACAAATCAGGCTATACCTCAAATTGTATATGATTCGCTGGAATTGAAAGGTACTTCCAGGAAGATGCTTATGGACACTTCGAAGCCGCTGGTTGTATCCAAAAAACTAAAAACTGATTCTATGGCAGAAATCAGGGTCGATAAGAGAACATATATCCGCTCAAACGGCGAGACGGATCATAATTCAAAAATAAATCCCGAGCTGAGTTGGGGCAAAGTGATACTTAATGGCGACTCGGCGCAGCCGATTCACGGAAAGGGAACTTATAAAGAACTGGAGCTGGACAATGCCAAAGGTGCTGACGTCACCAAAGGCGGGGGATTCAGGGTGGAAACCTCGCTTAAGCTGACTGCCGGCGAGATGAGAAACAGCAAGGACAGCAATTTCACAATGGCTGATTCATCCCTGATCATCAGGAAAGCCGGGGCAAGCCTTGCCGCGGAACCGCGCTTCGAGGGCAAAGTGTCCGTGCGCTACGAAGGCACCGGCACAATAACAACGGGCCCCGAGATACCGTCTTCAGGCAGTGCGCTGATGGATCTTGTTGTATCCAACTCGGACAGCTTGATTATGAACCGCCCGGTAAGTGTCAACAGGCAATTGTTGATCGGCGCGCACATCCTGACGGGAGAAGATACGTTATCACTGATTTCAAAGAATAATCCGGAATTCTCAGGCGACGAGAACGTGCAAATCCATGGTTCCTTCAGGCGCAAAGGTTGGAATCCGGGTGACACGGTTGTCTTCAATAACCCATATACAAGAGTGTATTTCAAGGACAGCGCCTCGACTGCAGGCGCGGCTGATATAGTTATGACAATCAATCCGAACACTGAGCCGCCTTTCCCCGGTGGAAATGATAAAGTGAGGCGCACGCTCGAGATCAAAGCGTACGACAAGGCCGGAAATCGCGTGGAAAGCAACATGAGTATGCTTTTCAGCTACGGCTGGCGTCTGCGCCCCGGGAAATCCGACGACGAGACACT
>CAZIHB010000373.1:0-3055 GCA_964538535.1 uncultured Hyphomicrobiales bacterium
TTTCTCATAATACTAAGGGTACGAACAAAAAAAAAGCTGCCCCGGACTGAGGGGGCAGCTTTTCCTATAAGCATAGAATTTATAATTACATTCCTGACGGAGCTGCAGGCTCGTCAGGGCTGCCGGCAGTCTTAACCGGCACCTGCACAAGCAGCCAGCCGATGAACGCGATCACGCTGAGGCTGACGAGATAAGTCATGTTCGGGAAGATTGCCGGCGGGAACATGTCAACCACCGCGAACGCCGCGAACACCAGCCCCATGAGCGCCTCGCCGGCTATAAGGCCTGAGGCGAGCAGAACGCCCGTATTTTCAACCCTGGCGCGCTGCCAGTCGTTAAATCCTTTCTTGTTGTTCACCATGTCAACGATACCCTTGATCAGGCCGCCAACGAAGATGGCGAAAGTCGTTTCAAGAGGAAGGTACATGCCCACGCTGACAAGCATCGGGCTTTTAACCTGCATGAAGATGAAACCGACACCCATCAGCATACCAACAATGATGAGAGGCCAGGCCATCTTGCCGCCGACTATGCCCTGCGACAGAATTGCCATAAGGCTGGACTGTGGGGCAGAAAGGGCTTTCGAACCGAAACCGCCCTCGTAGCCTTCTTTGAGGCCCTTTGCAATATCGCCGTCATTAAGGAATGAAAGCACGAAGAACATCACTGAACCGGCGAGAACTACGCCGATGATGTCGCCGATCTGCATCTTCCAGGGAGTGCCGCCGAGAATATGCCCGGCCTTAAGATCCTGGAACATCTCGCCCGAAACTGCGGCAGCCACGCAAACGATTGCAGCCACGCCCAGCACTGCGGCCACGCCGCCCGAGTCGGCAGTGACGCCGATTGCTACGAGCACGAGAGCCGTGACGACGAGTGCCGTCAGGGTCAGGCCGCTGATCGGGTTATTGCTGGAGCCCATGATTCCAACCAGATAGCCGGACACGGCAGCAAAGAAGAAAGCGAGTATGATCATTACCGTTGCAGAAATAATGGCAACGTGGAGAGCGGTATTGAAAATAAAGAAAGTGATGCAGAAGGTAGCGATAGCAACAATCGCGATGCCGGCCATGATCCATGTGAAAGGAATGTCCTTTTCCGTTCTTTCCGTGCTGACATTCTCGCCCGAGGCAGCCTTTTTAACGTCGCTGATCGAGCGAGCGATGCCGGCGATGAGGCTCTTGCGCATCATGAAAAGCGTGTAGCTGGCGCCGACGAGCATACCGCCGATAGCGATCGGGCGAACGATGTATTTCCAGATTTCATACATCTGGAAGACAGGGTCGTTCACGCGGAGAGTGGCCTGCTCGAGCGTCATTTTTTTGAATTGCACGAGATAGGCAGCCCAAGCCGAGTAGTCGAGGCTGGGTGCGAGGAAGTAGTAGATAATCGGCGTCAGCAGTCCCCAGGCGATCATACCGCCGCTGAAGTTAAGAGCAGCAAGCTTCGGGCCGATGATATAGCCGACGCCCATGTAGGCGGGGCTGACGGCCGGGGAGCTCATGAGTAAGCCGCCCTTGCCGGAGATTGTCGTGCCGGAGATTGTCTGCTTGGAGAAGCCAAGAAACCTTTCCCACGTGGCAGGAAATACTTTAAATTCGCCGAGAGCCTTGATCAAGGCGCCAAGCCCCATGGCTCCGAGTAGGAACTTCGAGCCGCCCTTGCCGGAGCGCCCGGTTTTGTGAATTTCAGATGCCGCAACAGATTCCGGGAACGGAAGGTCGCGGTCTTCAACCATAACTCTGCGGAGAAGGGCAACAAACATGATGCCGAGAATACCGCCGAAAACTAAGATCAAAGTCGCGGTAAGGTAGTTACCGGTCGTGAAGAAAGGCTTCCAGATGCCGGCAATGAAGAAAGCCGGGATCGTGAAAATGGCACCGGCGGCGACGGATTCGCCGATCGATCCGACGGTACGCGTGATGTTTTCCTCGAGTATCGAGCCTTTCATCACCTTTAGAAGAGCCATGCCGATAACGGCAGCCGGATAGGTAGCCGCAATTGTCATGCCTGCTTTCAGGCCAAGGTACGCATTCGCGGCGCCAAGCACAACTGCCAGCACCAGGCCGATAAGCAGGGCGCGAACCGTGAATTCCGCCATGTTCTCGCTTGCCGGGACAAATGGTACAAATTTCTTTTCTTCAGCCATCAATTACTCCTTGATGTAGTTAGTAGTTAACAGGTACTATATTGTACTCCGATTCTTCCATTATATAATAAAATTTCAATAGAACGTTTCTATCTGTTTTACTGCTTATTTTGCAATAAGCAGAATAACTTGCAAATATACCAAGTGTGAAAGAAAAAGGCGAACAATTTAACGGGCTCGGACGATATTTTTCTATTTTTTGTGTTGAAAAAGACATGGCGGGTGCAATAAGACAATCCTTAACCCGATTGATATTTTGTATTCTATAATTTATAAACGCGTGGGAGTTCCGTATGCCGCACCGTAGGAATGCAGTAAATATATCAAATTTCAGCGCTTTCGGCCTTATAAACTCTATCGTCGTGGTGTGCAGTGCCGGCGGCGAGATTTTATACGCCAATTCCAAAGCCGCCGAAAGTATCGGGCCGGGAGTGGCGGAGCTTGAAGGCACATATTTTCAGGATCTTTGCCACCCGAGGCACAGGAAAGAGTGCGCAGTGATGTTCAATCGGATGGTTGAAGGCGAATTATCCGATTTCACCGTTTCAGCCTTGAACAACCGGGGCCGGGAGGTGATTTTCGATATGTTCTTCTCACGGGCCGAGAGTGGCGGCCACGTTATATATATCGGTATCGGCCACGACGTGACTGCAAAGTTCGAAAACGAGCGTATCAGGGCGGAAGCAGAGGATAAGCTGATGGCCAGGAACACCCTGAACAGCATAATTGCCGAAATTTCATCCTTTCTGATTCAGACATCACTGGATGGGATTGAAGATGCTGTTAACAATGCCCTGAAAATGCTCGGAGAATATGCCGGAGTTGACAGGACATACATTTTCAGGTTCAGCCCCGATCTATCCACCATGAGCAACACCTACGAGTGGTGCCGTGAGGGGGTGAAGC
>CAZIHB010000374.1:0-3036 GCA_964538535.1 uncultured Hyphomicrobiales bacterium
CGTTCCATACGTCCTGGCCGAAGACACCTTCCAGAAGGAAGCTTACCGTCAGATCCTTGAAAATGGTGATATCATTTCTCCAGCCGATCTGGAAATCCGGATTCGGATCGCCGATGATCTGCATGTTTGGATCCTGCACCGGTGTGCCGACGTACGGGTTGCCGAAATCATCGGGAAGCTCGTAGCCCTTCTCCGAATTGTCGCGATATACACCGCCATTCTTGGCGCGGACAAACGCCCCGTTTTCATCAACCTTCACCTTCTCGCCGCTGTGAAGTATCTTACCGTTCTCATCCTTCAGGTAGCCGTAGCCGAAAAATACGCCAAGAGGCTGCCCGACTCTCGCGATATTGTTGATGCCGACGAAGCCGCCGTTGAGCGATATATATTCATTGCCTGTCGGATTCGGCTTGATGTTCAGTTTCGTCACTTCATTCTTGTTGCTTGAGTAGTTGAATGCCGTTGTCCACGAGAACTTGTCAGTCGAGATTATGTTTGCCTTGATCTGGAGTTCCCAGCCCTTGTTCCACATGGCGCCGGCATTGCGCAGCTCCATGTCGTAGCCCGTGGAGGCTGGCACCGGCACGCTGAGGATCATGTCATAAACATTCGAATGATAGTAGGTGGCTTCAAAAGTAAGGTTATTATTAAAGAAGCCGAGGTCGAGGCCGATTTCTCTTTCCACCGTCAATTCCGGGTTGATGTCCTTAGCTCCTGCAACGATATACTCGTCGCTCGTTCCGCCGCCCTGCCTGATGCCGATAAACTGGCCCCTGCTGGCTGATGTTTCCCTGTCCCACGGATCAAAAAATCCTGACGTGCCATAGAGGAAGTTCGTGGCATATTCGCCCGGCAGATTCGGTGAGCCGGCCTCGCCGTAGGTTCCGCGGATCCTCACGTTGTCAATCATGCCCTTAAAGCTCTTCATGAACGGTTCTTCCGTCAGCACGTAGGATAGTCCGGCCTTCGGGTAGTAATGGAATTTATCCGACTCACCGAACGTCGAGCTCCCGTCCCTTCTTAATGCCAGTGTCAACGAGAGCCTGTTCCACAAGGTCGATGTCAACTGCCCGAAATAGCCCAGGATTTGCTTTTCGTAAATTGACGAGGAAGCATCTTTCACGGAGGCCGCGCTCAGCTGATCGTAGAATTTCAGCGTTGACGTGCCGTCCGATGCATCCGAGTTTCTTGTTGACCAGATGCCCTGGCTTCCTACCACCAGGCCCATGTCGAGCTGATCATCGAACAGCTTGCGTGTGAATGTGGCCGTGAAGTCCAGGTTTGTCATCTTTTGTGTGATTCTCTGGTGGCTGATCGAGCCAAGCTGCTGGTCTGAAGCCCTTGATCCCACTGCAAGGCGTTCAACGTTGATATATTCGTACCTGTCGATTCCCACGCGCCCCAGCAGTGTGATCCAGTCCGTCGGCTTCCAATTCAGCTCCGTGCTGTGCAGGAATCTTTCAATTTTCGAATTGAACGTGTTATTTTTCTCCGACCAGATCGGGTTATCATAACCGGCGAATCTTCTCTGGTCTCCGTTCGCCTCAAGATAGTTATCGTTGTTGAACTCGGGCGGCGTCCTAAGCGCGCCGAGCAGAATGCCCGAAACGTTTGAACCGTCCTGCGGAAGATCGTTGTTTATCATGATGTAGTTGTTGTTCATCTGCATCGTGAGCCTCGGGAAAAGCGTCGTGCCGACGTTTGCCCTGATGGACGACCGCTCGTAGGAGGATCCTACAACGTAGCCCTGGGTGTTCTGATAAGTGCCGTTGACAAGATAATCGAACTGCGGCACGCCTCCTGTCATGGTCAGGGACTGCTCGTGAGTCCATCCCGTCCTGAATGGCACATTGTCCTGCTCGTATGTTTTCGTCCCGGGTGCCAGCGAGTCGCCGTATGAATTGGACGAACCCGGCTTTCCGGGCTTATATGGCGTGGCCTGGCCAAAAATTGTCTGAAGCGGGACGCTTCCGGCTTTTTTGTCCATGGTCACCGAGCTGTTGAAGCTCACTCTTGCCGGTCTTTCGTAGCTCGAGAGCTTGCCTCGCTTCGTCGATATAAGCACAACGCCGTTGGCTGCCTGAGAGCCGTAGATGGCTGCAGCCGAGGCTCCCTTCAGCACTTCCATGGATTCAATATCAGCCGGGTTGATGTCAACCGCGCGGTTCGAGAACTGCTTGGTGCCGCTTGGATCATAAAGTGACGAGTTGTCCATGATCACACCGTCAATCACGTAGAGCGGCTCGCTCGAGCCGAGAATTGTCTTCCTGCCGCGCATCGTGATGTAAGTGCCTGCGCCGGGCGTGCCCGAGTTTTTTGTCACCGTTACGCCCGAAATCCTGCCGCTTATGGCGTCGATGGCTGATGGGGATACAACCTTCGCCACATCCTTAGAGCTCAGCGAGCTGATTGTGTTGCCAAGCTTGTTCCTGTCCACCTCGCCCGTAAGTCCGACGATCACGATCTCGCTTGTCTGGATCGATTGTGAGGCAAGCTCGAAATTGACAATTGAAGGCTTGTCGCCTTTGATCGTCACTTTCCTGTTCTGTGTCTCATAGCCGATGTACCTTGCCTCGATCGTGTAGGTTCCCTGCGGTGCATCAAACGAGAAATTTCCGTTCTTATCCGTTATACCTCCGAGCCTCAAGGAGGGTATTGAAATCGACGCGCCCACCAAAGCCTCCTTCGTGTCTTTGTCGATTACCTTTCCCTTGATGATGCCGTTATCGGCAGCGGACAGATTAATACCGCTTAGTGCTGTAAGCAGTATCATCAGAAGCAGTGTCTTCGGGTGCCTGAGCAGGCATTTCAAGCCTTTTGCCTCAGGCAGCCATGGAGTAAGGTTTTTGACCATAACCAATCCCTGATGATTGATAAAAACAGTTGTGAATTAAAAACTTAAAAAATCCCGTCATTTCCCGTTCAAGGCGCCCTTTCTTTCATCCAGGCACGCAGCATCCCGTTGCGAAATTTTTTCTGTTTCGCTTCAAAAACTTTACTTCTAATTTTCTTTTTCACCCGCGAAGAAAACCCCGC
>CAZIHB010000375.1:0-3027 GCA_964538535.1 uncultured Hyphomicrobiales bacterium
CGAGCATCACAACGTTGCGGTTCATCGTTGAGGTGGCCACGCCCATGATGCGCTCTGAATTCGGGTATGGATCCGAACCGTCCTCACCATTTTTGCCGGCTTCAAGGGTGTTATAGATATAAGCTATCTGGCTCAGGCCTTCGCCATTGCTGTTTATTTCGAACAAGCCTGGCTTCGGGCTGTCGTCGTTAGCTGCCAAAGTGGATTTAATCACCGACTGCAGATTTCTGGAGACTGACACTCCGGTGATCTTGTAGCCGTTATAATCTCCGCCAAAGCCCATCGGGTTTGAAGGATATTTATTGATCGCCTTCAGAACGTTATTAACGAAGAGTTTGCTTTCACCTGAATCATTCACTCTTGCAACTTCCTGCGAAGCAAATATCAGATTCTTCTTTTCAATCGAATTTCCGGAAGAAAGGAAGTTTGACAAGCTGATAGGAGTGTATCTTGATGCAAAGCTTTCTTCATGGCCATCTGACCATACAACCGTCCTGTAAACGTTGTAGTTGACCGTTCTCGGATTCCAGGAATTGCGGTTGAAGTAATCCACGTCATATTTATAGTTCTTAATATCTGTGTACCATCCCATTTTCTTCAATCCACCGACAAGGCTGTCAGCATTGAGCTTCGTGGCAATCTCCTGCACTGTGGGATTAAGAGAAAGAGGAGTATTGTCGCTGTTCGTCGAAACAAGGAATTTCAACGGTGAATGCATCACGTAGAATCTTACTGTCTTCTCCATCACGTTGTTTCCATTGTTTTCATCTGATTCGGGCTCGATTCTGATCTTGTAGAGTGGAGTCACGCAAGCTGACATGGAAACGAAGTTCGAAGGAATAGTATAAAGTATCTGATTATTCTGTTCAAGATCACGATTCAAATCGCCGTAGCTCTGAGGAACAAATTCCTTGCCCATGCCGTTTGCAAGGCCGAATGCGATATCAGCACTTTCCGAAGCTTCAAGCGCCGGCACTACTGCTGATTCGTCAAGAATCTGACGGAATGAGCCGTCAACCTGTTCCTGCGAAATCTTGACATTGAACTTGATCTGTGACTTTGGCAAGCTGCCGTTGTTTCTCACTCTTGCTTTCACTTCCACCGGAGCTGCAGTCATCACGTACTCAGCATCATTCAATGGCTGCGATGTTCCCGAGCGATAAGCACCCGGTTCGGAAATTGAGATCATTTCCGCGTCATCCACGTACATCGTGCCGTTGAACTCGCAGGCGCCGATGTCATAACGACGGCCTGCTTCACCGCGTGTCAGCCCGTCGATGTCTTTGTCAACATCAACTAATCTGACACCGCGGTTCTCAAGCACTGATCCTTTCGGCAGCGGGCTTGTGCTCATCCTGAATGACTTCGGTGTTTCGCCTTTCTTTACCATATCCGATACGAAGTTGACACCTGATATCGAGTTGATATCATTCTTTGTCCACTGCTGCCACTGGTCAAGATCCTTGTAATCATCATTGCCGGCAGCCTGAATAAGGTTGCAGTTCTCATCTGTTTCATCAAACCTGTAAACAGCTGATTTATTGCCTTTTGCGTAGTAAACGTTATAATCTGATTCAAAAATGCCTGCTTTTGGCATCTGGCCTTCGTAATATACAGCCGTGCCGAACGGCGCACCGGCAGCGATGTTATCATCCAAAACTGCCACCGCATTGTTGATCATCCTGACGTTCTTCACTGTTTGAACAGCTATACCAAACTGCCTGCCGTTGCCGACAATCTGATCGTCGTCCATCAATACTGTATTGTTGGCGATGATTGAGTTGCTGATAAAGAAGTCGTTTCTCTTTGGTGTCATCCAGTCATTGTTCAGCCTTTCGGTGAAGAGACGGATACCAAAGCGCTCTGTATTTGCCGTGTTGGAGCCGATTCCCCAAATCATGTTGCTGTAGATTTTCAGCCCGTCATTATTATTCGGGAATGCCGTGATGCCGCCGTTCGGCCTGGGGTATCTCGTCTGTGACTGCTGCACCTTGATACCTGTCACGCTGCCATCTGCACTGATTCCTGAAATTTCATTGCTTCTGACGGTAACATTTATGTTATTATACCCGAGGCCTTCGTCCGAAGCGCTCTCACCAAGTACAATAGCATTCACGTCTGCCGAGTTCTTGCCGTTTATATTGTAAATCCTGTTGCCAAAGACGTTTGCATTTTCCTCGAAACCAAGGAAAATACCATTTGCGCCGACATTATAAATCGTGTTACCCGAAATCTCGGTGTTCATGTTGTAGTATCTTTCAAAATCTGCTTTGCTGCCATTAAGAAGGGCGCCAATGCCGATCGATACGATACCATTGCCATATCCGCTGATTTCGTTATTTCTGAACGTGTTATTAACATTCGGAATCGTGTCGAGCTGGAACCTGTTGGAATCAACAACTGCCAGTATCGCACGGTTAACAATACCCGCGCTCAGAGAATAAGTCCCCTCGACATTTTCAAGTGAATCAATCGCGAAGGATGATCCTGCATCCGGTGAGTACTTCGCCCTCGGTATCCAATTGCTTTTTACCAGCTGCGGGCTGGTGGTCTCGATAAGGCAGTTTTCAATGCTGATGTTCTTTGAACCTCTGTTCAGATAGAATGCCGAGCCTGCCTGTCTTCCGGTTTGAAGAACGAAGCGAAGCGATTTCTCCACTCCTCCGTCAAACTTGATATATCCCTCACTGTTGCAGAACTTCTTAAATAAATCAGCTCCGTAAACCGAACTCGTCAGAGCGTATTCATTCGTATTCAGCTCGGACTGGCCAAAGTAAACGCCCCTGCCGTTTGAAGAATGAAGATTGACAACAACCGACCCTTTGCTTGAAATCTTATTAGTAGCCGGCTTCCAGGTAAGTGTGTTATATTTATTGGTTCTGTTGTCATAGCCCAAACCAAGGATTGTTGACGACATATCCCAGGCAGGCGAAAATGCCTCCTTGCTATATACATCATACTGGTCGTCAGTAAGTTCCATAACAACCGACCCCTTCAAACCATAGTAATAAAGGGCATTCATTGCTG
>CAZIHB010000376.1:0-3011 GCA_964538535.1 uncultured Hyphomicrobiales bacterium
TGGCCAGCGATGCTGATATCAGCAGCGTTATCAGAAAGGGACAGAATCCTCAGACAGCAGTCTTGGCAGAGATTAACGGCGAAGATATTCTGTATAAGGACTACGAAGAACGCGTCCGGCAGGAAGTTGAGCAGATGAGGGCTCAATCTCAGAACCCTGATGAGGAAATCGATGAGACTCGAATCCGCCAGCAGGTGTGGGAAGAGATGGTAGAAAGCATACTTCTCAGGCAGGAAGCCGATAAAGCCGGAATCAAAATCACTAATGAAGAAATCGTAGATGCTATGATTGAGAATCCGCCCGAGCAGTTCAGAAGGGCTTTCGTGGATTCAAACGGCAGATTCATGCGCGATATTTATCTCGATCTTGTTACTCATCCCGAAAACTATGTGAACTTCCTCGGAGCTGATCCCTCGCAGATACCGGAGCAGGAAAAGCAGAAAGCTGTTCAGGGCTTCAGGCATCAGCTTATCGCTATCACGGACTACGTCCGCAAGCAGAAGCTCGGAATGTCTCTGATGACGCTTTCAATGACTTCAGGTGCACTTATTTCCCCTACATTTGCCGACCTGAGATATAACGCCGACAGATCGACAGCTAACGTCAATTATATATACGTGGACGCCGGTAAAGTGAACCCGCAGTCGATAAAGGTTTCCGACGACGAAATTCAAAAATACTACGAGTCTCACAAGCAATATTTCAAGCAGAAACCTTCACGCAAAGTCAGATACATCAGCTTCCCGCTCGTGCCTTCGGCTGACGACTCCCTGAGGGCATCGAAGAGAGTGCAGAACATAATGAAAGATTTGAATCAGAATCTTACACTTGCTCAGCGCGACAGCGTCTTCGAAATGAAGATGAGCGAATACGGCGGCTCGACAAACGACTTCAAACTGATTCAGGACATTGATCAGAACAAATACAGCTACATGGCCATGCTCGATGAGAAGGCAGTGGCAGGCCCCGTGCAGATGCCCGACGGTATCTACTTCTTCCGCCTTGACGGCAAGCGCACGGGCGAAAACGAAGTGGTGAAAGCAAGCCATATTCTGATCCAGTTCAACAAGAACAAAGACAGCGCAAGGGCAGAGGCTGAGAGAATCCTTAAATTGGCTAAGGGCGGCGAAGATTTTGCCGGGCTGGCAGCCAAGTACTCCGCTGACAAAGGATCTGCAGAGCAGGGCGGCGACGTAGGATATTTCGGCAAGGGCAAAATGGTGAAAGAATTTGAAGAAGCCGCATTTGCTGCTAACGTTGGCGAAATCACAGGCCTCGTGGAAACAAAATTCGGCTACCATATCATCAAAGTGACTGACAAGAAATCGGATGAATTGAAGTACAGCGAAATCAAAGTGTCGGTGAATATCTCGGGCGCCACGAAGAACAGCATCCTCCGCGATGCTTACTCCTTCTCGAAGCAGGTTGAGCAGGGCGCAGGATTCGAAAGCCTTGCAAGAAAGATCAAAAAACAGGCTTACGAGTCACCTCTCTTCGAACAGTCTCGTCCGCTTTTCGGCTCGCAGTACCTCACCAACACGGCATTCGAAACCGAAGTTGGAAAAGTGATTCCTCCTTACGAACTTAAGAGATTCGGCGTAGTTGTGCTCCAGGTGTCCGACAAACGCGATGCAGGCACTGCTCCGCTTTCCGACAAGAGAGAAGAAATCAAGGCCAAGCTTATCAAGATCAAACAGCTTGACGCGGCAAAATCAATGGCCATGGATATCTACGGTAAAGTTCAGTCAGCCGGTTCGCTTGGCAACATGATCGGGAAAGACCCATCGATCGAGGTGAAGAATGCACCAAGCCTGAAGAACAACGGCATGGTTGAAGGTATCGGAAGGGATTTCGCCTTCACGGCTTATGCATACAAGCTGCCTGTGGGAGGCATCAACCAGCCGGTGCGCGGCGAAAACGGCTATTATATCATGGAAGTAGTCGGAAGGAACATTCCTTCGAAAGATCAGGAAAAAGCCGAGATGAAAGACTTCACAAAGCAGATGAGAAACAGCTCTGCACAGCAGGCATTCCAGAACTGGTATCAGCACATCAGGGAAAATGCCAAGATTGAAGACAACAGAAGCAAGTTCTTCAAGGAATTTTAAGAGAGCTTTTCCCGGGCAGTGAAGTGAAAACTGAAACGAAAGCCGGCCCTGTGGCCGGCTTTCGCGCTTTTGCACAGACTCGTTTCTATCCGATGCTTCTCTTATCACCAAATTTTTGGAGGAAACAAGTTGCCGTGTTATTCGTATTAACAACCGGTATCTTTATTTAGCACTCATTTTAACGATAAACATGATTGAGGGATGCATGAAGAAATTTATAATTGGAGCAATTGCTTTCCTATGCCTCGTGTCCGGCCTGGCGGCTCAGCAAAAGGAAAGAAGCTTCATTACCTATTATGATCTTAAAGATTTTCTGTTCACTTCACCGGGCGCTTATAAATTCGGCATGTATGGCTATGAAAATCCTGCCATGACAAGCTATCTGACAAATTCCGACATGATGTTCATGCTCTCGGGCAAGGGCAACGAGATGAAGAATTTCAACCGCTGGGGCCTTTTCTACGGTTCACCATATTACGGCTCGGGCATCATGACGTTCAAGGACGGCAGGAAATCGATTACCGATTACAGGCTATCGCTTGCCTCCGGGGACAGGGATCTTGCCTTTGGCCTCGGTTACGGCTTCACGGGCGGTGACAAGGCATATTTTGGCCGCAGCAACGTGATAACTGCCGGCATGCTTTCCAGGCCAAATTCATATCTGTCGATTGGCCTGCATGGAATCTTCGCGCTGGATAGATCCGAATATGAAGGCGTTGCGGAGCTTGCTCTCAGGCCGATAAAGAATTATCCGCTCACTTTCTTCGGCGATTTCGCCATGTTCAACGATCAGAACCTGAGCAAGGGCAAGTGGAGCAGCGGGGCCTCGTGGGAATTTCTGCCCGGGGTGCGTGCCAGCGGCAGGTATTTCGATGATAAATCCTATTCATTCGGGGTGGATGT
>CAZIHB010000377.1:0-3000 GCA_964538535.1 uncultured Hyphomicrobiales bacterium
CAACGTGAAGCCTTTCAGCCAGATATTCCCATGGCTGGCAAGCATCGGAAGCGATCTTGACACTCAGACACAGAACCTGATTATTACCTCGTGCGTGGAATCGCTCCAGGCCATGCTCAATTCTGAATTCGCTAAAGAATGGGACAGGCTCCGCACGGATTTCATTGTCAGGGGAGACCTGACGGACTATCTCGGCAAAGCATTAATGATCCTGAAGACATTCAATTTCGAGAACTTATCGAAGATCAGCAACCTGTTTGAAAAAGTCGGCAGGCTCTCCGAGAACACCCAGCGCTTCACCGATGCCGCCCAGAACGAGTGGAACAACCCGGACATGCAGAACATATCCTACGTTATATACGGCCACACTCACAAGCCTGAGAGGCTGATCTTCAACGAGGATTCCTCGGGCAAAAAGCAAATGTACATCAATTGCGGGCACTGGGGCAATTCAGTGTTTAAAACTTATGACAGGAACTCGTTCGCTATGATGCAGGTGATGCCGATGACGTTTATATACCGCACTGACGAGGGAAGAAACACGAGGCATCCGAAAATGAACTTCTGGGAGGGCGGAAGAATAGAGAGTTAGAGTATCAGATTTTTTTGAGGATATTTCAGGGGGCTGTCCCGAAGGGCACTCCCCCCTGATTTATAAAGCCGCTCTATTTTAGATTATAGCTTTGCAGTTCATCAACTGACGTGTTTACGAAATCTGAACCTTCGGATAGATAAGTACTTTTTATCATACCGACATTCGGGCAAAAACACAATTCTTCATAACTATACCTGTAATCGGGATCACCCTTTGACGACGTTTTGCTCTCCCTGATGTATTTAATACACTTGAAGGTCCCGGCCTTGGTTGTTATTACCGTGTCAATCGAAGCAACTTTATAGCTGCCATCGTAACCACCATATTTAAATTCATCGCCTGCTTTAACCGGGAATTTGATCATCATCACCGTTGTATCCTTGTACATGCCATAAAAACCGTCGGTTTTATTCACTGTCCATGTGCACTCCTGTCCCGCTTTCCCATCTTTTTCGCCAAACAGGAAATACTTGACACCGCCGATCGTAGTGTCCTTTGAAACGGCCAACTCAACAGTAGATGAATAACTATCAGAATCGATTTGTTCTATTCGTGAATAGGTCCACGAGTTGCCGACGCTCAAAGGCAGAATAACATCCGTTTTGGTTTCCGGAGCGGTAGTTTTGTCGTCGTCGCTGCAGGAAATAAGTGTAAAAATCAGAAAAAGAAAGCAGAGTGTTCGTGCAATTCTCATCATAAACTCCTTAAGATTAGAGAAAAACAAATCAGAATTATTTTAATGCGCATGATGCAGTTCATACTGTCCATTAATCAAATTACGTAAAAATGCAATAACAGAAAAAGGCATTTATCAGAGCTGATAATTCCGCCGATATTTAATATAATGTTCAGCACATATTCATAAGATGGTGGAAATATTTGAAAATATTTCGCGGATATAATCGGCAGAGAACGAATTGCCCGAAATATTCGTCGCGGGGCGGCGCAATGGCAGAAATCATAGCAGAGGCAGGCCGGCAGGAAATTCTTCTTAATCTGCACATATATTTTTAAGGATAGGACAGGATTATGCCTGGCGGGTTTGCCTTTTATCTCAGGATTCTATAAATTGTAGAAAAATTGATGGAGCAATGATGAAGACAAAAGGCATAATACTGGCAGGCGGAAGCGGAACGAGGCTCTATCCCGTTACGTCGATTTTCAGCAAGCAGCTGCAGTGCGTTTACGACAAGCCGATGATTTACTACCCGCTCTCAACTCTCATGCTTGCCGGAATCAGGGATATACTGATCATTTCAACGCCTCAGGACACCCCGAACTTCGAGAAGCTGCTCGGCGACGGCTCCAGGTGGGGGCTCAGCCTGCATTACAAGGTGCAGGAGCGGCCCGCAGGGATTGCAGAATCATTCATTTACGGCGAAGAGTTCATCGGGCATGACCAGGTCTGCCTTATTCTTGGCGACAACATATTCTACGGAAAGCTTGATTTCCTGCGCCATGCCATAGCCAATAACAACGGCGGCACTATTTTCGCCTACAGGGTGCACGATCCGAGGGCCTACGGCGTGGTGGAGTTCGGCGGGGACATGAGCGTAATCAGCATAGAAGAAAAGCCCGAACTGCCGAAATCCAACTATGCCATACCCGGCATATACGTCTTCACTCCCGACGTGGTTGAAATAGCAAGGCGCATAGAGCCGAGCGCCCGGGGCGAGCTGGAAATCACGGCAGTGCAGAACGAGTACCTGAGCTGCGGCAGGCTGCGGGCCGAGCTGATGGGCCGCGGGATTGCCTGGCTGGACACCGGCACACCCGAGAGCATGATGGAAGCAGGAATGTTCATCCATGCAATTGAGAAGCGGCAGGGACGAAAAATCGCCTGCCTGGAGGAGATCGCGCTGAACCAAAGATTTATCGACCGGGAAAAATACTTCGAGGTCGTGAGCTCGCTTCCCAATTGCTCCTATAGAGACTATTGCCTGGGGATAGTGGAGGAATAGGGAGAATTTCCAAATATATATATTAAAAAAGCAGCCCATGCGCGGGCTGCTTTTATTTTTTTCTGCCTATGCCCGCCTTACGCCCCGTAAACGCTCTTCAGCAGCTTGGCGGCAGCCTGCTTTTGCACCTCGGGCTTCTCGTAGTAGCCCGACTCGACACGAGAGCGCACCTCGTCCAGGCGAGAGTCTCCACCCTCGGTTTTGGCCTTGCTCAGCGCCACGGCCTGAGCCGAGAGCTGAAGGGTGTCGCCCTTTTTGGGAGCTTCTTTCTTCTCGGTGGCAACCTCGGGTTTCTTTCCGGAATTAACGGAATTGACCACGAGCGCCTGGGATGTTTGAACACTGTTTATTTTCATATTTACCTCGTTCATACCTTAATATCAAGATGGCCGTTTTTCAGCTGGGCCTGCGCTGCCTGCTGAACCTGCTGCACGGGCTGCACCG
>CAZIHB010000378.1:0-2991 GCA_964538535.1 uncultured Hyphomicrobiales bacterium
ATTCGGGTTCAGGATAGACGCGCAATCCTACACCGTGCAGGATTATTGGGAAGGCAAGGGAGCTAAGGAAATTGTGGTTACAGATAACTCGGGTGCCAAAAGCAAAGACATTATGAAAACAATAAACATCAAAGATGTCCGCAATACCGATTCCTCGATTTATTCCTTCATGATCATGACAAGGAATGAATCCATCACCTCAGTCTCTTTCAAAACCGATCAGGATCTTGGAAATTTTATCCTGGATTCGTTCAAGGAATATGATGCCGAGTATAATCCCGGCCCGGAACCCAAAGGCAGCCTCAACTTCTCAGGTACTTTCACTTTCGATGACTATATCGTAAACGTCAGCAATTATAAACCATCCGGCGACTACCAGTTCACGGTCTCCATGTCGGGCCGCTACCGCAAGCTTCAGCCTTTGCCGGGCTTGCCTGTTGTCAGATAAATTTCGGTCAGCGATGAAAGCATATACAAACCTTTTTGCTGCCCTTGCTTTCCTTGCAGGCAGCGCGGTTTTGCCGCGGGCCGCGGCGCAGGACATGCCCGGGCCCGGCCTGATAAGCTGGCGCCCTGCCGCGAATGCCGGCATAAAGTACCCGGCCGCGAGGGATAGCCTCAGGGAGCTGCTCGATTCGTATTCCATCATCAGGGATGAATTCGTCGGCACCGGGCGCCCGGCTTTGCTCCTTGCACCGCAGGATCCTTTTGTAATGAGTGGAATCAGCTCTGCCCTGTATTCTCATGCCGCGGATTATAAATTCGAAACCGTGATCGTGTTCGGCTTGCCTGATAGTTCGAAGCATGAATACTTTTCCTTTTTCGATGGCACGGCCTTCGTCACTCCGCTTGGCAATTGCATGGCAGATACATCACTGGCACGTGTCCTCTCCGGTTCAATGCCCGACTCTCGGCTCTCCAGGGCCGGCCATGAATCCACCACACGCCTTCGCGAATCTTCCATCGAGTGCCAGGTGCCGTTCATTCAGCACTTTCTGCCCTCGGCACGGATTGTACCGGTTTCTGTCGGCAATCTCAGCCGGGAAAAGATAAAGAGATTTGCCTGTGTTTTTTCCGAGTATATTAAAAACAATAAACGAGTGCTGGTCATTATCTCCGTTCCTTCCCCGAATGTGAATGCTTTCACTGTTCGAAAGCAAAAATATGGCTTCCTGCGCTCCTATAATGCCCGCAAATACCATTCGCGAGCGGTGCCAGGCAGCCTGCTCCTCGCTGCCGAAATTGCCGAAAGGTTGCATCCACGCGGCGGCTCGTTCATAGCTCCCCGTGGCGGCAACAAGAGAGCTGCCGCCCCATGCGGCATTATTCCACGGCCTGACGATGAGCCTTGATTTCATGTGCCCGAAATTTTATATTTTTGCACTCTGTTTTTTTGATTATTTCGAAAATTGATGATAGATAGTGATAATATAAATCCCCATGATGACGGGGAAAACAAAGAATACCGCGAAAATGCGCCTTCTGCCGGCAGCGGTTTTCAGCGGGAAACAATTCCTGTAAACGAGAAAATACTGCACGACGTCGGAAAAATTGCAGATAAAGAGAATATCAGGTTGTATGCTATCGGCGGCTACGTCCGGGATTATTACCTTGACCGCCCCAGGACGGATTTCGACTTCACCGTCTGCGGCGACGCGCTCGAGTTCGCGAAGCTTGTCGGGAAGCGATTCCGCTCGAAGCCGGTGATTTTCGAACGATTCAGGACCGCAATGGTGCCCGTGGGCGATGTGCAGCTTGAATTTGTCGGCACGAGAAAAGAAGAATACGTCGAAAATTCCCGCAAACCGATAGTGAGCGAGGGCACCCTGGAGGATGACATACGCAGGCGGGATTTCACTGTCAATACGCTCGCCGTCTCGCTCAATGCAGATACATTCGGCGAGATCACCGATATTTTCAACGGCATAGAGGACATTAGGGCAGGCATACTGCGCACGCCGCTCGATCCGGAAACAACATTCAGCGACGACCCGCTAAGGATGCTTCGAGCCGCGAGGTTCGCGGCTCAGCTCAATTTCGCGATCGATCCTGAATGCCTGCCTGCGATGAAGCAAATGGCCGAAAGGATCAAAATAATTTCGCAGGAACGAATCACCGACGAGATTTTTAAGATTCTAAAATCTCCAAAACCGAGCATTGGCTTCGAGATTCTATTTGAAACCGGTTTGCTCAAAATCGTGATGCCCGAGATTGATAACCTCGCGGGAGTTGACATCGTTAACCGTGATGAACGCGTCTTTGCCCACAAGGATGTTTTCAGGCATTCGTTGACAGTGCTCGACAACGTCGCGAAAGTCAGCGATGACGTCTGGCTCAGGTTTGCGGCATTGATGCACGATGTTGCAAAGCCTCGTGTCAAGCATTTTTCAGAGGTGGCGGGCTGGACTTTCCATGGCCACGAGGAACTTGGTGCTCGCTGGATGAAGAAAATTTTCCGAGTCATGAAGCTTCCGCTTGACAAACTCGGCTACGTGGAAACGTTGATAAGGCTTCATCAAAGGCCAATGGCTCTCGTGGATGACGAGGTTACCGATTCTGCAGTCCGCAGGCTGGCATTCATTGCCGGCGATGCCCTTGAGGATCTGTTCGTGCTTTGCAAGGCCGACATCACCACCAAGAACCCAAACCTCTCCGTGAAGTACCTGAACAACTACGAACGTGTTGCCCGCAAGGTTGTTGAGGTGCAGGAGAAGGACAAGCTCCGCGAGTTCCAGTCGCCGGTGCGCGGCGAGGAGATCATGGAAACATGCGGCCTCAGGCCGTCAATAGCAGTTGGCTACATCAAGTCAAAGATCGAGGATGCCATACTCGATGGTTTCATCCCCAACGAGTACGAGGCCGCCCGTGAGTTTTTCCTTGCCGGCAAGGACGCGTGGCTCGCAGAGCTGGCCGAGTCCCCTGTAGAAAAAAGCAGAAGGCAGCAATAATTTCAAAAATGCGGCAGGCGAAAACATCTCTACCATCATTCCC
>CAZIHB010000379.1:0-2985 GCA_964538535.1 uncultured Hyphomicrobiales bacterium
ATATGGTCAGGTTAATGACCCCGTTTGGCTCCTTCACGTATAATCTGATTGTGATGAGATAAGAAAATGCCTCGGGGATGACAAATGTGAATTGCATAAACACAAGATTCGGGCGCTCGCCGGGGCCTGCGGAAAAGCAGGGAAATCCGTGCGGGCCCCGGATTTTTTTTATTGCGGGCTGCCGCGCTATTGCAATAAATCTATGTTTTTTCCGATATTTGTAATATAATATTACGAGCGGGAAGATGCTATCAGCCATCGAAATATCGGCAGTTACTTCAGCCGCGGGTATAGCGTCAGCATACCCGGCAGGCAGCATTGCCGGCAAAGCAGGCAGCGCGGGAGAGAGCACTTCTTTTGCGGGCAGCCTGGTGCGGAAAAGCGGGGATGCTTTCGAAAAATCTTCCGCAGCGTCCGGCAATCAGTCCTATGATGCAAAGGGGAAGAAAACCGGGGCTGCAGCGGGCAGCAAAAAAAGCTCAGGCGAGTTGAGCAGCGATGAACAGAAAGAAGTTCAAAAGCTCCAATCCGCGGACCGCGAGGTGAAAGCGCACGAGGAGGCGCACATCACGGCCGGTGGCAGCCTCGTGAGGGGCGGAGCCTCTTTTTCATATTCCAGGGGCCCCGACGGGAAGGATTACGCTGTGGCGGGGGAAGTTCAGATCGATTCCTCGGAAGTGCCTGACAACTTGCGCGCCACGATCAGCAAGATGCAGCAGGTGCGGGCCGCTGCCCTGGCGCCGAAAAATCCTTCAGGCCAGGACAGGGCCGTGGCATCGAGCGCGTCGGCCGCCGAGAGCAAGGCTCGGGCCGAGCTGGCTGCAAAAACATCCGAAAATATTGCTTCGCCGGATGCAGCCGCAGCCGGGAATGAAGCCGGCGGCGCTAAAAGCACCATGCCCTCACCGGCAGTGAGCAAGGCAGTGGAAAGCTATGTGGCCGCGGAAGTGAGCTATGTGCCCCATAGCGACACGCTGAAAAATATCACAGGTTCAATCGGCAAAAAATTGGAGATCACTGTTTGAGAGTTGATACCTCATTAATTCTGTTTTACTTGGAATTATTGATTAAATTTGAATTTTATTGCTGAGCATATAATGAGGTAACAATGCCGTCGAGAGTGTTCTTTCTGCTTTCAGTGATTATGCTGCCGATGCTGTTCGGCTGCGCCAAGGAAGACGAAAAGCTTGTCAATCAGCCTCCAAAATCGCAATACGTCAATGTCCGTTTTGTCAATTTCGCGGGCGACGGTCAGTCGCGCTCCCTTTCTCTGCAAGGGGCACGCGTTATCAGCGATATTATCTGCGGTTCCGCCTCCGAGGCAATACACCCCCCGGCAGATTCCACTGTGCTTTCCGTCCTGAAAAGCGGAAGCAAGGAATACCAGATGGCAAACATGATTAAATTTGCCCCGGACCTGACATATTCATTTTTCGCGCTGCCCACGAAAGATGGTGAGACCAATTACCGCCCGGTCGATACTATTATATCGCTCGCGAGCTCTTCGACCATCCCGGGCAATTCACGAAACTCGTATATAAAAATGCTGAATGCCAACCCCGACACGACCGCCGCGTACAGCCTCGTGCTTGGATGCCCTAACGGCGTGCCCGTGTTTTCCGGGGTTCAGTACAGATCGTACGCCCTGATGTCGGCTGTCAGATCGGGCACCGTGGCCGTGTCGCTTCTCCGCACGAGGGACGGCGCTACAAATGCAGTCGGACTTTATGAACTCAACCTGTCCGAGCGCGGTCAATACGTGCTTATCGTGCGTCCCGGATCAGGCGGCAGGGAAGGTTTTTACATAATGGATGATTTGAACAAGACCGTCTCGGCTCTCTCGCCCGTCGGCGAAGTTGCCGAACGCACGGCAGATATACGCGTGGTGAACTTCTCGTCCCTCTCGATAAGCATGAATAAAGCTCCTGCCGAAGGCATCGTTTCTGGCCTTGAGCCTGGAAAAGTTGACAGGTACGTCCACGTGACGGCCTGCGGCTCGCAGAGCCTGGACACGTTGGTTGTTTCTGCCGGCAGCGGTATGACGTATGCCCCGGCATCGCTCGAGGTGCTCGAGAAATACACTGCGCTCGTGTTTGATTCGGCCGGGCACCACGCGAGCAAAATTATAATGATAGACCCCGTCCGCGCGGATTCGCTGAAGGGCCGCTGCCTGGTTCAGGTTGTTCATGCCGCGTGGTCTTATCCCGAAGGGATGACCGTTTCGCTCGGGGCCAGGCAGGACAATTCCGAGCGCGGCTACAGCTCCGGAGAGGTGCTCGCCGCCAACCTGCGCTATGGCAAAGTGTCGGGATACATTTACCTTAGCCCCGGCGAGGCACCGCTGACGCTCTTCACGGGCACTGAGCCTGCCAGGCTGAGGTTCTGCGGCAACTCGAAGCTTGAAGCAGGGAAAAAATACCTCCTCGTGATCTCATCTACTCCCGAGGGCGAGGAAAGGCTGAGCCTGATTGAAGAATATGACGCGTCGAAGAATATCAACTTCACGGATGGTGGCGAGCTTGTCAACGTGGTTCATGCCGTTTCCGGCGCGGAATCGATCAACGTCTCTATTCCGCCGCTTTTCAGCAATGCCCGGGTGTATTCCGCGGGCTCTATCGCGACTGTTGTCCCCTTGGGCAGCGCCGGTTTCAGCATCGGCGTGAATGGCTCGCAGAAGGATTACACATTCACGGCCGAGAGCACAAAGCGGGCACTCGTAGTTGCGGGCGGAGAAAAAAATTCACCCGATACGTTCATCTTCAACGACGTGCCTGCCACCGTGGATGGAAGTCACATGAAGAGAAGATTCCTCAACGTGGCGAAAGACCAGCCGCAGATCGACGTGAAGCTTAAGGAAGCCGCCGACTGGACGCTCTGCAGGGTTAACTACGGCTCGGCGAGCGGTTACGACCAGGTTTACAAGGAAGGGAAAAACACGTTTTACTTCGTTAACACATCCACGAACAAAACCGTGCACAGGGCGGG
>CAZIHB010000380.1:0-2969 GCA_964538535.1 uncultured Hyphomicrobiales bacterium
TAAAGCCAGAAATATCAGGCCGTTCAACGCGATCAACATAATAACGATCACACCCGGAGTAAAGTACTTTTTTTCTGTTAAAGGTCTTGGTACAGTCTGCTCCATCTCAGGCCTCCTCTTTGATTTCCTTACGGCGCTTAGATATCCACATCATGCCACCCAGCATCGCATAGAGCGCGACCGGTGGAAAGAAGTACGCGAAAATCCCGTGCTGTATCGCTTCGGAGACGCCGGGCGCCGGATTGATACCAAGTTTTGGGAATCCGATCGTGTCGAAATCTTTGCCTGCCAGATACATCCAGGTTGTCCCGCCGACTTCTTTTTCCCCGAATATGTGATCTATATATTTATCCGGGCTGCGTTTGATTCTTCTTCGCGCTATCCTGATAAGCTCACTCCTGGGACCATAGATCATTGTTTCCACCGGGCAAATATCAATGCAGGCAGGTAATTTGCCCTGCCTCGTGCGTGCGATGCAAAGGTCGCATTTTGATATATTTGGTTTCAGAGCCTTTTCAAATTCAAAGGTTGGAATCTGAAACGGACAAGCCACCATGCAGTACCTGCAACCAATGCACTTATCGGAATTCCAAAGCACCGTGCCGTTTGATTCCTGATGAAATGCCCCGACAATGCAGGCGGATACGCAGGCAGGCTGCTCGCAGTGCATACACTGAAATTTCACATCGATCGGAAGAAGTTTGTTCTCAGGATTTTCGTATTCATTTATCACGGTCAGCGAGCCAGGGTCCGGTCTTCTTCGCTTTCTGAGCGCCGTCCGGTCAGTATAAGCGGAGAGGGCAGGGCCGGGCAGGTTGTGGGCAACCCTGCAAGCCCATTCACAATGCCTGCATCCGACGCATACCGTTGTGTCAACAAGCACGCCTAATCTCTCTCCCCGAGCCGGATCGGGCGAGGCAAAAGCCGCGCTTCCACACGCAGCGGCTGTTCCGGCCAGCGCCGTCTTAAGAAATCTACGCCTTTTATAGATCTGCATGAGAAAAATCCTCGTTTGCCTATTCCACATAGTATGACGCGAAAAAAAAACAAATCACGAAAAAAAATGCCCGGCCACCATCAACAATCAAACCGATGTATTTCTCAGATGGTATCCGGGCATTCTCTTTTTTTTAAAAAAGTTATTACAGCATAATTCTCCCACCATCAACGGCAATGTAGGCCCCCGTGATAAACCTCGCGGCATCAGAGGACAACATGAGAATTGCTCCGGCAATATCATCCGGGACGGCAATACGCCTTAGCGGCGTCTGGTCTGCAGTGTTTTTCTTGGCGACGCTCGGCATGAACGAAGTGGCATCAGTCTCGGTCAGGCCTGGAGCCACTGCATTCACTCTGATGCCATATGGACCAAGCTCAAGCGCCAGACATTTGACAAAGCTGTCAAGTGTTGCCTTGGCCACGCTGTGTGTTGAATAGCCGTGCGCCGGCCTGCGCGACAGATCGCTCGTGACGGCACAGATCGCGCCCGAGTTGTTTTCGATCATGTAAGGCGACACAGCCTTGACAAGATAGAACACTGCTTCCAACTCCTTGATGATCTTTGCCTCAAAGTCGTTGAAATCCAGTTTTAAAATTGGTTTAACAGGAAAATCGATGTTTGCATTTGCCACAAGAATTTCAATCGGGCCAAATTCGGAACACAAATTTGAAACCATCATATCCACTTGTTCCTTATCCGTCACATCAGCCTTAATTGCCATTGCATATCCGCCCCAGCCCCTGATCTCGTTCACTACTTCCTTGGCAGCGTCTTCATTCTTAAGATAGTTCACTCCAACTATCGCTCCATTTCTTGCAAGCAGCTTTGCCGTTGCAGCTCCGATGCCTCGGCTTGCTCCCGTTACTAAAGCGACTTTTCCTTTCAGCATGGCAATCCTCCCGAAATGTGTGAATTCTTACTACTTATTCGAAGTATTTGATTTTAAATTATTTTTAGAATTATTTCCCGCAAGCTAAAAAATCAGGGTGATCTCCATTATTTCATCCTTTTGGAATGCATTATTATCGCCCTGATTCTCATATCGTGATTTTTCGTTTCAATGCTTCTTCCCAGTTGTTCTTCCTGAAGTTCTCGAAATGAGAAGTCCGGCTGTCGTTTTTAATCAGCTCCTTCATCAGGTTTCCGATCATATCGTCTTTGAAATCGTCATGTATATAGAGTGGGCACAGCATGTACCAGTACTTATTGTCGGTAAATTTGGCCCAGAATTCCTGCCATGTTGCAAACTTGTGTGTTTCAGCCCTCCAGATCTCGTCATCGTTCTCGTCGAAATCGATCAATGTGCCCTCTTCAACGAAATTTATGTTCCCGTCAGGTTCTTTTACGCGGAAGACGCTGAATCCTCCACCCTCGTATGCCATCTTGAAGACGAGTTCCTTTCCGTTCATAGCATCTACCCTCCTGATATTTGAAGTAATGATTGATATTCTTGATTCCTTTCGACAATTCCTGCTTCGAACCGGCTCCCCATGACTATTATCCAATCAGTATCAGTTTCAATATTGTAAAAAGAACTTAATCGGAAAAATCGGAATATTTAATTTGTTTCCGTCGTGTTGCTGATTTTTTTTATTTGCATTTTGTTATTGCAGCTTAGTTGACTGTCTTATTAGCAGAAGTGAATCGTTTGTTTATATAATGATGCCGGAGATGATTCGTTTAATACTATTTGAAATAAATTTAAGGCACTATGAAGAAACTTATTTTCACGCTCAAAGAATTATCCGAGGATGGAAGAATTTCGGGCTTACTGCTATTGATTGCGACAATTACCTCCTTATTACTGGTCAATCTATTTAATATTCGTAGTTATTCCGATTTATGGCATATTGTGATCGGGCCGCCTTTTTTTGCAAAGTCAATTTCCTACTGGATAAACGACGGGCTTATGGCAGTATTTTTTTTTCTCGTTGGAATGGAAATCAGGCGGGAAATAACAGAGGGTGAG
>CAZIHB010000381.1:0-2968 GCA_964538535.1 uncultured Hyphomicrobiales bacterium
GGAGTGGAGCAACCGTGTTCGGGAAATAATTCCTTTCGTTAATTCTAAACAATTTTAGCCGGATTAATCATTTGAGGCGAACATACATGAGAGATTATAAAGCAATTGACAAGAAACTGAGGCAGCTGCTAAGCGAGAGTGTGCTCGTGCTGGATGGGGCAATGGGCACGATGATTCAAAAGCAGAAGCCCGGAGAGGAAGACTTTCGCGGAGACAGGTTCCGCGGGCATTCCTGCGCGCTTGCGGGGAACAATGATCTGCTTTCTCTCACGCGTCCTGAAATGATAAAAGACATACACAGGGCATATCTCGAGGCCGGCTCCGACATAATCGAGACGAACACCTTCAACTCGAATGCCATTTCCCTCTCGGACTATCACATGGAGGATCTGGTTTACGAGCTGAACAAGGCATCTGCCGTGCTCGCACGCGAAGCTGCCGACGAGTACGGCGCGATTACGCCCGATAAGCCGCGTTTCGTGGCGGGATCGATCGGCCCGACGAACCGCACGCTTTCAATGTCATCCGATGTGAACAATCCCGGTTATCGCCAGGTAACTTTTGACCGTATGGCCGAGACGTACAAAGAACAGGCCCGCGGGTTGATTGACGGGGGAGTTGATATCCTGCTCGTCGAGACGGTGTTCGACACGCTGAACTGCAAGGCCGCGCTTTACGGCATCGCAGAGCTTTGCGAGGAAATCGGCGCGGCGGTGCCCGTCATGATCTCCGGGACGATTGTTGATCTTAGCGGCAGGACACTTTCGGGGCAGACGCTCGAAGCGTTCCTGGTGTCGATAAGCCACGCGAAGAACCTGCTGAGCGTGGGATTGAACTGCGCGCTCGGGTCGGCACAGATGCGGCCATTTCTTGAGGAATTATCGGAGAAGGCCGAAAGCCATGTCAGCCTTTATCCCAATGCGGGACTGCCTAATGAATTCGGCGGCTATGACGAGACACCGGACTACATGGCAAGAGTCGCGGGGGAATATGCCTCTGCCGGCCTGATAAATATAATAGGAGGGTGCTGCGGCACGACGCCCGATCATATTGCTGCCATGGCCAAGGCTGCAAGAGGATTCGCGCCTCGCCGTCTGCCCGCCAAAAGCCCGATGCTGCAGCTGAGCGGTCTTGAAGCGATAACGCTCAGGCCGGATTCGAACTTCATGAATATCGGCGAGAGGACAAACGTCGCCGGGTCTGCCAAATTCAGGCGGCTGATTGCAGAAGAAAAATATGAGGAAGCTCTATCCGTGGCAAGGCAGCAGGTGGAAAGCGGGGCCCAGGTGATTGATATCAACATGGATGACGGCATGATAGACGGCGAGTCTGCCATGATAAAATTCCTGAACATGGCTGCCTCGGATCCAGATATAGCCAAAGTACCGTTCATGATCGATTCTTCGAGGTGGAGCGTGATCGAGTCCGGGCTGAAATGCATGCAGGGGAAGGGAATTGTCAATTCAATCTCGTTGAAGGAAGGAGAGTATGTCTTCCGTGAGCGGGCAGGGAAAATTCTCCGCCACGGCGCGGCAGTGATAGTGATGGCATTCGACGAGCAAGGGCAGGCTGTGACCGTGGAAAGAAAATGCGAAATCTGCGTCAGGGCTTATAAAATTCTCACTGACGAAGTCGGCTTCCCGCCGCAGGATATTATTTTTGACCCGAATATCCTCACGGTCGGCACCGGGATGGAAGAGCACAATGATTACGCACTTAACTACTTTGCCGCCGTCAGGTGGATAAAGGAAAATCTGCCGCTCGCGAGTGTCAGCGGCGGGGTGAGCAACGTGTCATTCGCTTTTCGGGGTAATGATATGGTGCGTTCGGCCATGCACTCGGCTTTTCTATTTCATGCCATCAATAACGGGATGGACATGGGGATTGTTAATCCCGGGCAGATAGATATATATGACGAGATAGACAAAGATCTGCTCGAAAGAGTGGAGGACGTGCTGCTGAATCGGAGGCCTGACGCGACTGAAAGGCTTCTGGCACTATCCGGGAGCTGCAAAAAGGGCGGTGCTTCCCCGGAAAGAAAAGATGACGGATGGCGAACCGGTTCTGCTGAAGACAGGCTCAGGCACGCGCTGATAAAAGGCATTGTTGACCACATTGAAGAAGACACTCTCGAAACCCTTTCAAATTCGGGCAATGCCCTCGGCATTATTGAAGGGCCGCTGATGGACGGCATGAATGCCGTCGGGGAACTTTTCGCGGCCGGGAAGATGTTTCTGCCCCAGGTTGTGAAAAGTGCACGCGTCATGAAAAAGTCGGTTGCCTGCCTTGTGCCGGTTATCGAGAAAGAGCTGAAAGGCGGCGAAAAAGAATCGGCGGGAAAAATCGTGCTTGCCACCGTGAAGGGCGATGTGCACGACATAGGGAAGAACATAGTGGCGGTCGTGCTCGCGTGCAATAATTACAAAGTGATAGACCTCGGCGTGATGGTCTCGGCCGAAAAGATCATCGAGGCTGCAGCGAAGCACGAGGCTGATATCATCGGCCTGAGCGGGCTGATCACCCCATCGCTCGACGAGATGGAACACGTGGCAAAAGAATTGGAGCGCAAGGGCTTCAAGGCACCTTTGCTGATCGGCGGTGCCACAACGTCAAAAGTGCACACGGCCGTGAAAATATCCGGGAATTACAGTGCGCCGGTGCTTCACGTGGCCGATGCGGGCAAGAGTGTGTCAGTCGTCGCGTCCCTGCTCCATTCCAACACCGGTGTGAGAGCTGAATACGTCGAGGGCATAAATCGGGAGTATGATGAAATAAGACGGCTCCACAAAGAAAAAGTGAGTGGAAAGAAGGCTCTTGCCTATTCCGAAGCAATGGCAAACCGGCTCGAAATTGATTTTTCGGCAGAGAGGCCTGCTGCCCCGGCGATGACAGGGACAATGGTGCTAAAGGATTACCCGCTCGCGGAACTAAGGAATTATATAAACTGGACTCAGTTCTTCAAAACCTG
>CAZIHB010000382.1:0-2960 GCA_964538535.1 uncultured Hyphomicrobiales bacterium
AAAGACATACAGGAACAACAATTCCGGCTCGCTCCCCGAGGCCAATCCTTTCCAGGCCGGGATCAAGGCCGGGTTGAGCTATACTCTCCCGATGAATAAATCCAATTCACTGTTTCTATGCCCGGAATTTTTCTATAAATATACATTCACGCCACTTGTGAAGGACCTCAGCTGGAATATCCACTCATTCAATCTCGGGCTGGCCGTCAAATACAGGAAGCCGCCGGCACCACCGCCGCCGCCGCCGCCGCCGTTAGCACCTCCTTTTCCTGCACTGCCCCTTCCGCAGGCACCTCCGGGTATTATTGCTTCGATCACTGCAGTTCAGTATGACTCCAACAACGCGAAAAAGGATAATTTCAATATCAAAATTGAAGATTTCGTGTCGTTGAACATGAGGCCTCTGCTCAATTATGTTTTCTTCGCGGAAAATTCCGGTGAACTGCCCGAAAGGTATAAAAAGCTGAAAAGTGACGAAACAGCGGGTTTCAGCCTTAATAAGGTCAAAAACATGGATGCCCTCCAGACATACTATCACTGCCTTAACATCATTGGCATGAGGATGAATGAATCCCCTAAAGCGAAGCTGACAATCATCGGTAATAATTCCAACAAGGGCGCTGAGAAAAATAACAAAGAACTATCGAAAAGCAGGGCCGAAACGGTTCGCAACTACTTCAGGGACGTCTGGGGCGTCAGCGAGTCGCGAATGAAGATTGTGGCAAGGAATCAGCCAAAAGAACCTACACGCGACGATGAACCCGGCGGAATTGAAGAAAACAGGAGAGTCGAGATAGAATCCAACGACAACAGCATACTCGAACCCGTGATAACAAGCGACACAATGCGCGTGCTATCATCAACTAAAATCAGTTTCCTGCCCGCCGCAAAATCTGATTTCGGCATCAAATCCTGGTCTGTCAACGCCGAGCAGGGAAACAAGGTGCTTCTGTCCCACTCGGACAAAGCACCGCTGCCCGATGCTCTCGATTGGCAGATGAACAGCAAGGATTTCCCGGTTTCGCAGTCCACGGGAAATATACTTTATTCTCTTACTGTCACAGATTCCCTCGGGCAGACTGTTACAACCCAGAAAAAGAGAATCCCGGTCGAACAGCTCACGCTCGACAGAAAGCGCAGAAGCGGCCTTCAGGACAAGGAATACGAATACTACAGCCTGATTCTGTTCAATTTCGGAACGAGCAAGCTGCAGAAAGAGCACAAAAGTGTCGTGGATTTCGTAAGAAAGAGAGTTACCCCCGAGGCCAAAGTGTTTGTCTCGGGCTATACCGACTCGATGGGTGATGAAGAAATAAACAAGAGTATATCATCAAAGCGCGCCAGGGAAGTGGCGGACAGGCTCAAGTTGAACGACATCACAGTCCAGGGTATCGGCGAAGATGAGATCCTCTACGACAACACACTCCCCGAGGGCAGATTCTATTGCCGCACCGTGACAATCACGATTGAAACACCGACTAAGTGATCAGGCACGATTCTGAATTATTATGCAAACAGCCCGGCCGAAGCCGGGCTGTTTTTTTTGCAGCCTGCGTTATATTCGTTTGTGCGAGCCGTCGCAGAATGGAGCCTTCCCACTCCTTTTGCAGCCGCAGAGAAATACTTTTTTCTTCGTATCGACCTGAAAACTCTTTGGTTCGAACTCGGTTCCCTCGTGCGAGCCGTCGCAGAACGGCTGCTTTTTCGAGTTTCCGCACGCGCACCAGTCATAATTGCCGGGTTCAAGCTCAATATCGTAAGGTGCCTTTTGGGCGATTTTCGGTTCACTCATCTTTTGTCCCTTTGGATTTATTTCGAAACACCATCTTAATTCAGCTTAATATCAATACCATAATGCTATCCGGAAAATTCTTTTCGCCCGCTCCCGGCCTTATTGCGAAAGTTCTTCTGCCTGGGTCAGCCCTTTTATCCAGAAAATGCTGCCGGACTCGACGAATCCGAGCTCTTTCACGAGCTTTTCCATCTTATTGCCCGGCTCGATGTTGCAATAGACGCTCATCCCTTTTCTCCTGAGCTCGTGGGATATGGCTATGAGCAATTCCCTGCCAAGGCCCTTTCCTCGCCATTCCTCCTCCACTTCGAGCATCCCGACTGCCCCGTCGTCATGCGTCAGCACCCACCCGGCCGGCCTGCCATGCTTTTCCACGCAGAAGCCCGGCCCGGCTTCAATTCTTTCCTGAACGTAGGAGCAGCTAAGGTACTTTTTCTGCTCCAGCTTGTCGTATATTTTGCTTACATGGCTGTCATCCAGCCTGATCATTCCGTGCGGCATCGGGGGCAGATTGACCTCTGGCGGAAGCACGTACCTCTTGCATTCGAGCTCCCATTCCACCTCAAAAATGGAGTCAAGAGCTTCCTTTGCCTGCCTCGTGAATACGCAGAAGCAGCAATCAACGCGGCTGATGGCAGATTCAATCTTCCTGCATGCATCGTCTTCAATCTCGCAAAGATAAACCCAGGGATTATCAGTCCTGCCGCGAACTATCACGAGGCCGTGAACTTTCTCGATCGTTGCCCCGTGGCTGTGCTGGCAGAAATATACAGCATTGGCGAAGCGATTGCCGTACTGCTTCAAAAGCTCGATTAATGCTTGCTTGTTGTTGCTGCTGTTCATGCTGCTGGCATCCTGATTATTAACAATTCGATATAATATACAAATAGACCGGTTTTAAATCAATTTATTTCCTCTGATAAGCTTACGAATTTTAGTATTAAAAAAAAAAGGGCCGCGTGGGCCCTTCTTCATTTCTTTCCTGCTGATTCATCGTGTGCTATTTCAAATAGCAAACATCTGCATTATAAGTAATTACATCCTCTCGGGCGCGCTCACGCCGAGAATTTTCAATCCGTTGCACAAGGCCTTGCGAGTTACGTCAGCAAGTTTCAGCCTCGCCTGCAGCAGATCCTCGGCCTCGCCGAGTATCCTGCACTCGTGATAG
>CAZIHB010000383.1:0-2957 GCA_964538535.1 uncultured Hyphomicrobiales bacterium
TATATCTTCAATTCCTTTAATTGCTAAAACCGCTAAAGAATCGTATTGTTCATCGTCATTTGAAGTTGTAACTGCGACACTTACTCCATATCCCCTGTTAGTAAGATAATTGGTCCACCCGGTTGATTTATATGATAGTTTTAAGTACAAATCTTGTGTACAGGGCGCCCCTAAGTCAATTGTTATTGAAATCGGTTTGCAACCATAGCTGTTTAAATACATATAAACACCTGTCGAGTCACTATAATCATTTAAGCTATTCCAATTCTTATTATACACGCTGCCCCAAATATCCTTGCCTTTTGAGATATGGTAACATTGCGAAAAGGCAGCGCTTGAATTCAGAATCAATGCCATAGCTACAAAGCAAATGCTTAAAAATGCTTTCATGTCTTCACCTTTTATTAGTAGAAAAATTTTGTTGACCTCTTTTCTTCAAACACAAAATTATCTGCATTCGCGACTCAGGATGTCGTTACAAAATTTTTCTGCTTTCAGATAAAAAAAATCCCCGCAAGGATCATCTTCCCCCCCGAAATAATTCCTTTTGAGATATTCCCGCATAGAAGTATATTGCTTGATTGTGCTTTTTGTTGAATTTTAATTTTAATGAGGATTTATGGCAGAAGCAGTTAATGCTCAGGAAAACATGAAACAGCCGGCCGGGCTGTATCTGATTTCCTTTACTTCTATCTGGGAACGCTTCAGTTACTACGGTATGCGTGCCTTCCTGATTCTATACATGGCCAACCGCGTCATTGCTTCCAACCCCAAGGCCCACCTTGGCGGCCTGGGCATAGCGGAGGGAACAGCCGGCAAGATTTACGGGATTTTCACGGGTATGTGCTACCTCCTGCCCTTGTTCGGCGGCTATCTTGCCGACAGGTATATCGGCAAACGCCGCTCGGTGCTTATCGGCGGCATTCTCATCATGCTCGGCCACTTCACGCTCGCTGCTGATGCAGGCATGATACCCTTCTCGCTCGGCCTCACCCTGCTGGCCATAGGCAACGGATTCTTCAAGCCGACTGCTGCCTCGATGATCGGAGATCTCTACGAGCAAGGCGACAAACGCCGCGACAGCGCCTTCACGATCTACTACATGCTGTTCAACGGCGGCGCCTTCCTGGCTCCCATCATTTGCGGCTTCTTCGGCGAGACCTATGGCTACAGGTACGGCTTCCTGACAGCAGGCTTCGGCATGCTGCTGGGAATTATAGTTTATATGGTCGGCGCTCAGAAAACCCTCGGCGACATTGGCAAATTTCCGATCATGAAGCAGAACAAAGATAAAAACATCGAGAAAAAGCCGCTCACCAAGGATGAAAAAGACAGAATCTCAGTCATTCTGGTGCTTCTCTTCTTTGTTACTTTCTTCTGGGCAGGCTTCGAGCAGGCAGGTTCAACCCTGACCCTCTACACGGATAAATTCATCGATAAAACCGTGTTCGGTTGGGAAATACCCACATCGTGGCTTCAGGCTGTGAATCCCATTTTCATCGTGCTGCTCGGGCCGATTTTCTCGGGGCTCTGGGTTTCCCTCTCCAAGAAAAAGAAGAACCCTTCCAGTCCGGTCAAAATGGCATTGGGTATGATTGCCCTTGGCGTCGGATTCCTGTTCATGATCGGCGCCGTGATGCAGAGGGGCGGAAACAACCCCGACGTGGCCGTGAAAGCAAGTTTGCTCTGGCTCGTTGCCACCTATTTGCTGCACACGATAGGCGAGCTTCTGCTCTCACCGATCGGGCTCTCGCTCGTCACCAAGCTCGCGCCTATCCGCCTCGCCTCGCTCTTCATGGGCGTGTGGTATCTCTCTAGCTTCGTCGCGAACCTGCTCATCGGGTTCACCGTTGAATACGTGGAGAAACTCGGCGCGATGACCATTTTCTCGGGTATTGCCATATTCGTCGGCGGCCTGGGATTCTTCGTGCTGTTCATATCGCGCTGGCTGCTCAACAGGATGCACGGCGCTGATTAATAGAGGCTGAAGCAATCGATTACGCGGCAGGGGATAATTTCCCGCGCCGATATCGAGCGCAGAATTACCGCTTAATCAAAAATCCCCTCGTGAAGAATTTCCCGGGGGGATTTGTTTTTTCCGGCATAATCAGGAATTTAGCCTGCCCGGGATCCGCATATAATCATCTCGAGGCACTCCGGGCTGATTTTGATCCGGCCTGTGGATTTATGGATCTATTATCGCTTCTTATCATCACTAAAATTTTTTACTCCTTTGATAGGACGATACACTGTCTTCCGTGAATCATTTTTATTAACGCAGCGGTTGAATTTCGATAATTTGTCGGCAGCCTCGCGGGCACATCCTCTTTCAACGGAACCATAACGCACCTCGTAGCCCTTAACCTCGCACTTGCTCGTGAATAACGGGGTAATAACCACCTGCTCCGGCTTCAGGTCTTTATTCACCGCTATGTTCGGCACCACTCTTACGTTCAGGAATTGCATGGTCTGGCATTTCTTGTTAAGCACCGCGAGGTTATTATTATTGTCCACCACTTCCATGGTCATTTGTTGAGTTTCGTTGTCGAAGGTGGTTTTGAATCCGCAAGAGCTTACGTCAAGGTCATCAAACACAATTTTAACGTTCTCGCCCGTGCTGAAAGTGCCTTTATCGCCCATTCCGCTTAATACTATTGTCTTGGATGCTTTTATCCCGGGCACGGCTGGAGTGAATTCACCATCGTCGCTCACCGAAAGAATATCAGAATCGCTCACGTAGTTATCTCCAGGCTTCAATATTCTGCAGGAAGGCAAGAATGCCGCTGCAAGAACCGCTAACAAAATAAATATTTTCATACTTTTCATGGCTTACCAGCTCAAATTTATCTGGTTAATTTTTTTCCTTTTAAAGAAATTTATGAGTTCTTCCGTCAGGCTGTTAACTTTTGTATCTTTCATAAAATAAACCCGCTCCTCATAATTTTTTTGGAATACCT
>CAZIHB010000384.1:0-2953 GCA_964538535.1 uncultured Hyphomicrobiales bacterium
AATATTAATCTATGATGGTGTTTACACCTTGGATTTTGCGGGGCCTCTGGAAATCTTCAACGACACAATGCTCGACGACACTACCCGTGCGTTTGATGTTTTTCTCGTGGCACCCTCCGAAGGAAAAATTACGACGAACACGAACACGATCATCACACCGGCTTTTTCAATCAGTAACTGTCCGAATCCGGATTTACTTATTGTCCCCGGCGGCAATTTGAATCTGGCTGCAAGCAATAAGGATGTTGCTGATTGGATAAAATCAGTAAATGCAGGCACCGAAGTCACCATGTCAGTCTGCACCGGCGCATTTATCCTTGGCTATCTCGGCATTCTTGACGGGAAAGAAGCAACAACCTGGCACGGGGCAGTGGAGAAATTGAAAAAATCGTATCCGGAAATAAAAGTAAAAGCAGGAAAAAGGTTCACCGATGATGGAAAAATCGTCACAACGGCAGGGGTATCCGCCGGCATCGACGGCTCGCTTCATGTGGTGGAAAGGCTTTTGGGCAAGGAACACGCGCTGCAGACAGCAAGATATATCGAATACGAGTATTATAAATGATCATCGAAAATAGCAGTTTGCTTCGAGTAGTATTTCCTTAGAAATGTAAGGCGGTGGATGGGGCATGGTCCATTTTTGTCAATAGCGGCATAATGCGCGCGCGTGCCATATCCCTTGTGCTTATCGAATTGATAATCCGGGTAGGTGTTATGATAATCCACCATAAGCCGGTCTCTTGTTACCTTTGCAAGTATTGATGCCGAAGCAATCGACAAGCTTAATGAATCACCGCCGACAATAGTTTTATGGGGAATAGAGTGCGGAAGAAAATAATTGCCGTCAATAAGCAGAAATTCAGGGGCAGGCATCAACTTGTTGATAGCTGCGTGCATTGCTGCCATGGTGCATTTAAGAATGTCTGATGTATCAATAGCGTTGTTATCAACCATTCCGATACCATATGCGACAGCACTGCCTGTAATAATATCAAACAGCTCGTTTCGTTTTGCCGGTGATACTTGTTTGGAGTCGTTTATTCCATATTTATTATCAAAGTTCAAAGGCAAAATCACGGCAGCGGCAACAACAGGCCCGGCAATACATCCGCGCCCCGCTTCGTCCACGCCGGCAAACAATTTCTCGTGATTCCAAAGATATATATCATCCTTGGAAGATGGTACCAATGCCTGCTTCGATGCGCGTGGCATTTACTTTCGTTCAATCAGATTGAGAAATTCGTTTCTCAGGTTGAGATCGTCAAGCAGGTATCCACGCATGACGGATGTTACCATCAGTGATTTATCCTCGGAGCTCCTTACACCCCTTGCAATCATGCAATAATGCCGCGCCTTGATCACCACTCCGAGAGCTTTTGGTTTCAATAGTTTCTCGAGATAATCGGCGATTTGTTCACCAAGTTCTTCCTGAATCTGCCCTCTGCGCGAGAACCATTCAACCACGCGGCTGAGCTTGGAGACACCGATGACAAATTCGCCGGGAATATACCCGATCATGCATTCACCGGAGATTGGCTCCCAGTGGTGGGAGCATAGCGACATCACCTCAATTCCTTCACTTATAATGAGATTATCAACGTGCTTGCGGTTCGGAAAAACGGTCAGTTTGGGCGGGGCCTGGAAACGCCCGGCCATCAGCTCGTTGACATACATCTTGGCAAGGCGCAGGGGAGTTTGTGTCGAGTTAGGGTCCTTTCGTGAAATCCGCAGAATATCCATGATTTCACCGAACTTCTTCTCGACGAGGAAAATCATTTCGCGCCGTTCAGGTTCCGAAATCTCGTGGTTGCCGTTGGCATCAAACAGGTCATAGCCTAATATATTTGAATTAGGGAAGGAAGCAAGGTCAAAATTGGAAAGCTCATCTTCAAATTCGTCATCGGAAAGCTCGTACAGCCTGTTGAATTCTTCAGGATATTCTTCAGGCCGCAGCATTATGGAATTATCGTTCATCAATTCCTTCAATCTTCCATTATGTGGATAAGACAAAATTGATCATATTCAAACTCCAAAACTACCGGTAAAAAATGACAAAACAAACCAAAGTCACAATTAATACTTTTCAATATCCTCGCCATAGAATTCCACGAAACTTGTTTCAGATTCAAAAAGCTTTATTTTATGGAGCTTACCGCCCGGGATTCTTGATTCAATTATTTTCCAGAAGCATATAGCAAGGTTTTCAACGGTTGGAATGATTCCGGTAAGGAAGTCCACATCCAGATTCAAGTGCTTATGATCGACCTTGGATATGATCTCTTCCTGCAGGATTCGCTTCAATTTTTTCAGGTCGATGACGTACCCGCTGTCGGGATCAGGATTGCCTGCCACGGTTACTTCCATTATGTAGTTATGCCCATGGCCGTTTAAATTGTTGCACTTATCGAAAAGCAGCTCGTTCTGCTCATCGGAAAATTTTGGGCTGTATAATCTGTGGGCTGCCGAAAATCTGACCTGGCGAGTAACATAAAGCATAATCATCCCCATGCTAAAAATCTATACGTTCAAATTATTCCAAAAATAGGTGTTCACCGCCATAATCTGCAATAATAATTCGCGGGCTGCGGATTTATTTCGCTTTGAATTGTGCCCTTCTTTTTTCAAGAAACGCCGCGGTGCCCTCTCTAAAATCAGGAGTGCCGCACAGGCTGCCAAACAGTCCCGATTCGAATGCAAGCCCCTCATCAAAGGAGTTGTTGCGGCTGAATCCCATGCTCTCCAAAGCAGCTTTAAGGGCAGGCAGGGATTTTTGAGACAAGTTGTTAGCGAGTTCAAATGTTTTGGGCAAAAGAAGCTCCGGATCGAACACTTTGTTTACTAATCCGATTGAAAGGGCCGTCTGCGCGTCAATCATGCATCCGGTGAGTATCATCTCGGCAGCTGCCGAAAATCCGATAATTTTCGGCAGGCGCTGAGTGCCGCCATAGCCGGG
>CAZIHB010000385.1:0-2945 GCA_964538535.1 uncultured Hyphomicrobiales bacterium
CGAAAAATCAACAATCATAATTGATCCACCGGAGTCCGATTCTCTGGGCTACGATCTTGGCCCGGACACCAATAAATACGTAACGCTTAGGACTTTCTACCCCTTGAATGCCACAACCGGTGACAAAGTCAATTTTGTAATATATCCCGGCCATGATGTGAATTTCAAAAATGTGTATCTATATAACGGAATCAGATACTTCCCGGTGAAATTTTCCAAGGGTGATTGGGGGAAGCAAGGCCCGATGGTCAGGATCCTGGTTGTGCCGGCACTGCCAATGGACGGAGAATATAAAATCATCGCCATGGACAGCAATGGGACAAGAAGCGTGTCTGATAACAAAATTAGATACACAAGGTCAAAGGGGGATTCAAATTTATCTTACAATTATAGTATCAATGATTTACATCTTGAGGCGTACCGTTGCAATAGTCCGGGCAGTTTATTTGATGTGCCGATAAACTATAACAGCACTTTCAATGCATCCAATGCCTTTGTAACTAAAATAAGCGGAAGAACGTGGATTTACTCTATTAATAACTATATTACCATCATTCCGATGCTGCCCTACGATGAGTATCATATGGAGTACGTGTTGAACAGAAGCACAATGACGGTGACGAGGCTGCTCGTATCGCGAGCCCGTCGAACTTTTCTGATTAATCCAAAATCTAGCGAGCCGGTTTGGTATAGCACCAGCTGTGCCTTTATTGTTCACGATGTACCGTATATCAAAAATTCTGATGGCACGATAAGCTGCGAAGTATCTCGCGAAAAAATTGAAAATTGTGCCTCGGGAGAAGCATGGTATTACTATGATGATGCCGGTGATGGTTATCAAATCAAGAGAATGCTGCCCCAGAAGGAAACTTACAGCTTCAAGCTGACTCTGCTTGATTATTGAGTCTCTGATCTAAGAATAAGATGATAAATATAAATGCAGAGTCGTTACTACGGAATTTAATTAAGTTTGCGGTGGAGCATATTTGCTGTATATTTGCAAATATAGTTTTTTGTTTGGGTGCTGAATCAGAATGAGCAGGAACGTTGCAGTGCATAGGATAGTCTTCGGGCTGGTGCTTACAGCTTTTATGATCCTGTTCGTTCACTCGGAAATTGACCTGTTCCACGAGCACTCCAAAGAATGCGAGAAGACCGATATTTGCCTGATCGTCGGGGCCGGCAAAGTTGACACGATTCAAAAGGCCGCGCGCGCTTTCCATTTCTTTCAGGATATTGCCGCGCTCCCGATAGTTCACGAGGTAAGCGTAATTCGGAAGGTTATTGATAATGACCGAGCGGCAATTCATTCTTCAGGCCACATCGAGAAAAGCCTTTATTTATCCCATGGTTCACTTCTGATCTGATCACCCTGTCAAAATAATTCAATAAAGTAATATTTGAAAAATTTTGATCGGAGTTGAAATGTACAAACGCATTTTAGTGGTTTGTTGCATTTTTCTCGTGGTATGCAGTGCATTCGCGCAGGATTCGAGTTCAACCATGAACTTGAGTCTGAAAAATGCCATGGAAATTGCATTGAAGAACCACCCTGAAATAATAAAATTTAAAATGGGTGTTGAAGCCGCACGCGGCAGGTATAGCCAGGGAATAGCCCTGCCCCGGCCCGAGATCGCGGTGGGGTACGAGTTCATACCTTCGGGCAAAGGGCCCGGCAATTATGATGAGCGCAGCATCGAGCTGTCTCAGGCGTTCGAATTTCCCTCTCTCTATTTTTATCGCGGTTCGAAATCAAAAGCAGAAATAAATGCTGCTGAATTCGAATATAATCAGGCAGAGCGTACGGTCAGATTGGCAGTGAAGAAAGCATATTACGCTGCTCTTGCCAAATACAAATTGCTTGGCATAGCCGAAGAGAATTTAAATCTTGCCGCCGAGTTCCACAGGAAAGCAGAGATCAGGTACAAGGCCGGGGAAGCTTCCAATCTTGAGTTCCTCACTGCAAAGGTCCAGCTATCGGAAGCAAAGACATTGATCGGAACATCAAACAAAGAATTTCTGTCGGCATTGAACGGGTTGAAGTATGCCATGGGGTTCGGCAATGTATCTGAACCTGGTCAGATAGTGTTTGCTGACACATTGGGATATACAAAGCATGAAATCAGCGAGGCGCGTCTGATAGAAAGATGCATTAAGGAAAATCCGCAGATCAACAGGTCGGTTGCACTTCTCGAGGCATCAAGGATCGATAAGTCAATTGCTGATATGGGTTATTTGCCTTCATTTGATGCTGCTTACATGTTTCAATCGAAAAATTCCGGTGGCGGGTATTACGGTTTTCGTCTTGGCATGAGCATTCCGATCTGGTTCATGACTGAGCAGAAAGGCAGGCAACAAGAAGCCGGAGCGAACCTGCAATGGAGCGCCAGCGAGCTCGAAAGCGTGAGAAATAAAGTAAAATCCTCCTTAACTGATGCCTGGCTTAATTATGGAAATGATGAGAAGCAGGTACTTCTCTACCAAAGCGAGCTTTTGCCGCAGGCAGATGAAGTTTACCGCACTGCAAACCTGAGCTATCAGGCAGGAGAGATTTCCTACCTGGAATATCTTCAGGCAAAATTTACGCTGATCAATGCAAGAATAAATTATACAAAATCGCTCCTCGACTACAACGAGGCTGTCATAAATCTTGAAGAAACAAGCGGTGTTGAATTAGATTAATCAATTGGAGTGAGCAATGAAATCGAATATATTATTAGTAATGTCAGCCTGTTTTGTCTTGCTTTCCGCGTCATGCACAAAGAACGATCCGGAAAAAGGGCAGGAAGCGAAAGAAGAGAAATCAAAAATCGAAATAGTAAAGCTCTCGAAGCAGTCTGTCGCGGATATTAAGCTCGAAACAGCGGAAGCAAGCGAAGGAGAGCTGACCGGAGAAATCACTGTTCCGGCAAAAGTCCAGGTTAATCAGGACGGCGAGGCCTCGG
>CAZIHB010000386.1:0-2943 GCA_964538535.1 uncultured Hyphomicrobiales bacterium
CCTTCACGTGAGCGGTCTCGATGAACTTGATGCCGCCAAATTTCCTGAACCTTATGTTGGCCTTGTCGAGCTCAATCTCGAGATCGAAAGAATGAAAGGATGAGCGGAAAAGCACTGCCATATCATTAAGCGCCATGCCGGCCTCGCGCAGCTCGAGTATCTGCTGGGTGATGAAACTCGATTGCTGGCGTTCATCCCGGGCTGATACAATTTTGGGCAGCTCGCCGGCGGTGTTGAGGGAAAATAATTCCTTCTCGTACTTGAACGGTGCGGACGAGATGATAAAATTGCAAAAGTCCAGTATCGGCTGCACGCTGCGGTAATTTTCCTCGATTTTGAATATCGCGCAGCTCTCGAATGATTTCGGAAAGAAAAGTATGTTCTCGTAGTTGGCACCGCGGAAAGAATATATGCTCTGCGCGTCGTCGCCAACCGCCATCACGTTGCCGTGACCGGCGGAGAGCAGGATGACGATCTCGTGCTGAAGCCTGTTAGTGTCCTGGTATTCGTCCACAAGTATGTACTTGTAGGGCTCTGCAACAATTTTTCTCGTCCGGTCGTCCTTTTTCAGCAGGGCGAGGAGATTGGAAAGCAGGTCGTCGTAATCCATTATATTGTGCTTTCGCTTGTAATCATCGTAGCGGGAGGCGAGTGCCGAGATCTCCTCCTCGTAATCCGCGTAGGCCGGGAAGTGCGAGGCAATAATCTCGCCGATCGGTGAGCGGGTGTTCACGGCAAGGTTGAAAATGGTCTGGAGCGTGACTTTCGTAGGAAATCTTTTTTTCGTGACGTCAAGTTTGATCTTCATCCGCAGGTGGTTGATCACATCCTGCGAATCGCTCTGATCGATGACGTTGAAAGAATTGCCGTAGCCAAGCAGCTCGGAGTATTTTCTGAGTGTGTTCAGCGCGAAGGAGTGGAAAGTGCCGCCGGAGACTTTCTCGCATCTCCCGTCCAGCAGCGTGGACGCCCTGCGAATCATCTCGGCAGCGGATTTCCGGGTGAAAGTCAGCAGCAGGATTGATTCGGGCGGCACGCCGTCCTCCACGAGCCTTGCCACGCGGTAAACCAGTGTGCGGGTCTTTCCGGTGCCCGCGCCGGCGATAACGAGGGCCGGGCCGCTCGTGTGCATCACGGCTTCAAGCTGGGCGGGATTCAGCTCGGATGAATAATCGATTTTATAGCCGATTCCGCGCGCCCGGGGGCCGGTGCCTGCTTTTTTCAGAATTATTTTTTTCAAGGATCGGCCGGTGAAAAGTCAGAAAAAAAATTATGGCCGGCCGGCATCATGTCATCAGTTGTTTGATGTTTCCGGCTCGGGGCGAATGATCTTATCCCTGAAAAAGAACAGGTAGAAGAAAATTGATTCGGGAATAAATAAAAGAACGAGGGAAAGCGTGTCCTTCGTAAAATAAACGCTCGACAAGCTCGACGGGAATATATAATTGGCCAGAGTGCCCGTGAGCGACCACCCGATCGCGAAGAACAGGGCGATAACGGTGATTGAAAGAAATGCATCCTTCAACCTGTTGTCCAGCCAATACTTAGTGAACACGTAGAGAGCACCGAGTATATGCAGATGAAAGATAAGAAGCTCTATCATAGCTTTAATAAGAAATAGTTTTTGATAAATATAAAATACAAATATTGGAAAAAGTATGGAATTATCCGCAGAAATTCGATTAGTAGTTGTTACCACAGACACTTACGAGAATGCGAAAATGATGTCGCGAGCCTTGATATCCTCGGGGCTCGCGGCGTGTTGTTCAATCGTTCCGGAAGTGACCTCGATATACAACTGGGAAGGCACCACGGAAGAAGCCGGCGAGTGCATGATTATAATCAAAACGACGGCCAACGCGCTCGCGGAGCTCGAGTCACGAATCTTGGAGCTGCACCCCTATGAAGTGCCTGAAATCATTTCAATGAAGATTGATGCTGCTTCCGCGAAATACTATTCCTGGGTGCTGGGGGCGGTTCGCGGAGTGATGTGAGAACAGCCTGTGTAAAAACCACGGCACCGGCACCCTGCAGTAGTCATCCCCGCGCAGGCGGGGATCCATAAGTTCTTGCAAATCAATTGATTCCCGCTTTCGCGGGAATGACGGGTCAAGACTTTATTGCTGAAATTGGTATTTTTACACAAGTGGAAAAGTTGGAAAATAATACAATTTTATTCTCAGAAGCTATCAACCGGAGTGAGGAATTGGAAGAAGCATATTCGTCCAGATCCATACGCGAGTGGCGCGAGGACGACCGCCCGCGGGAGAAATTGCTTAAAAACGGGCCGGGGGCGCTTTCAGATTCGGAGCTGCTGGCGATACTGATAAGGAGCGGCACGCATGGCCGTTCGGCGCTCGAGGTTGCCCGTAATCTGCTGGAAAAGTATGATTCGATTGCCAGCCTGGCGAAAAGGGACGTGTCTGAAATTTGCTCAGTCAAGGGGCTTGGCCCTGTGAAAGCTGTGGAAATGGCAGCTGCATTCGAAATCAGCCGCAGGGTGGCCGCGAGGCCGGCCCAAAAGCTGCCGTTCAGCTCGCCTGAAACCGTGGCCGAATGCTATATCCCCATGCTAAGGCACGAACTGACGGAAAAATTCCTTGTGCTGCTCTTGAACAGCGCGAACCTGCTGATAAAAGATGTACTGATCAGCAAAGGTTCCATAAACCAAAGTATAGTGCACCCGAGGGAAGTTTTTCGCAAAGCCATTATCGAAAGCGCGGTATCAATAATTCTGCTTCATAATCACCCATCGGGCGATCCGACGCCATCTGCGCAGGACAAGCAGCTGACAAAACGGCTCGTTCAGGCCGGCGAGCTTATCGGCATCAAGGTCGTTGATCACGTGATTATCGCGGGAGAGACTTATTCAAGCTTCCTGAAATTGTCGCTGCTATAAGGTTCGGGCTGTAATATTTCCGCCTGGCAGCCTGTGTGAAAAAA
>CAZIHB010000387.1:0-2940 GCA_964538535.1 uncultured Hyphomicrobiales bacterium
GGGAGCTGTATCGTTCCGATGACGGCGGAAATTTTTTCAAGTATTCGTTGAACCTCTATGGCAAGAATGAATCAAAGCCACGCAGGACTATTTTCAGGTTTGATCCGTTCAATCCGGGCGGATTGTGCGCGGGAGCCGAGAATATATGGTATTCTTCCGACCGGGGTGCCACCTGGACGAAATTGTCCGATTTGTCCGGGAAGCAGGTCATTAATGCTATCGCTTTTGATAACAAGAGCCGCGGCATCATTTATTTTGCCAATAACAGATCAATTTTGAGATCACGGATCGATTCAGCCGATGCAATGCCCATATGGGAAAACACGCCCGTACCTGTTACTTCAATCTGTCAGCCGGATTCCGATGAAGGTACTATCATAATCGGCCTGAGTGGCTATCGGAAGGGTGAAAAAGTTTATATGATTGATCTTCTCAGAGGCACAAGATCGAACATCAGCTACAACCTGCCGAATGTTCCGGTTAATTCCGTCGTGATTTCATCCCGTTCGAAAAGGATTTATGCCGGAACCGATATAGGTGTGTTCAGCCTCGGTTATGGAGAAAAAGAGTGGGAAATAGCCGGGAATGGGCTGCCTCCGGTTATTATAAACGAGCTGGAATATGATCCGGGCAGCGGGAGCCTGTTCGCCGGGACTTTCGGGCGGGGCGTGTGGAAACTTGAAGCCGATGGCTGCAATGCCGCTAAGCCCGGCCTTTCCCATTCCGGCAGGGTGGATATTTGCTCGGGTGAATCAGTCACTGTGGAAGCGGAACCCGAGCCGGGATATTCTTATGTTTGGTCGAACGGCACCAGAGGGCCCACCGCTGAAATTTCAAAGAGCGGGCTGTACTTCCTCTCAGCATATAATCCTGCCGGCTGCAGGGCGGTATCCGATACATTCAGGGTTATTGTGCATTCTCTTCCAAGGGCAAAATTACTGCTTAAGAGCAGGAACCCGGGCTGCGCAGGCGATAGCGTTGTTCTTCAGGCTGACCTTGGCCCCAATCCGGGGAATTGCAGCATCCTGTGGCCCGGGGGTGATACATCCCGCGTATTTTACGCGAGGAAAAGCGGGCCATATTATTTCGACGTGACAGGCGAATACACGTGTAGGAGCCGTTCCGACACACTCTATGTCTCTTTCGATCAAAAGCCTGAAAAACCCTCGATTATCAAGGAATCCGGGATGCTGATTTCTACTCCCGCGTATAAACACAGGTGGTTTCGAGGGGGAGAATTATTGGACGGCGTTGATGACGATACGCTGTTTATCCGGGATCTTGGGGTTTACGTCGTCGAAACGAGAAACGAGTATTTTTGCCCTTCATATTCAGAGCCATTCGAAGTCAGCATAAACGGCGATACAACAGGCAGCCCGATATTTACGCGCTTTGAGAATCCCACGGGGAACAGGCTGAATATCGAGGTTTACTGCAAGGAAAGCGGAACGCTTCATATCAGGATCTTTACTCTTGATGGCCGGGAAGTATTTTTCAGGGAAATTCCGGATGCAAATCAGTATCATTATCTGACATTTGATATATCCACGTTGCCGCCGGGCGTATATTTTTACGAGGTTGGGATAGGCGGGACGCCGAAGCGTGGGAAGCTTGTCAAGACCGGATAGGAAGATAACTATGCAAACAAAAAAAAAGCGAGGTTGTCCAAAAAGCAGAATCACATCTGTGCGATAGGCATTCTCTCTGGACAGCCTCGTTTGGGGTTGTCAAATCATTAGCTGCAATTTACTAAAAATAAAAGCTATTCAGCAAATAATTCTTCAAAATACTTAGCGAAGCGCATCAATTTATCTTCGGCGTAGTTTTCTGCCTGCAATTGCATCCCAACGGAAAAACCGTTTTCGGCTTTTCCGGCAGGAATGCTGATAGCCGGGGCGCCGGAAAGGTTCGCTGATGTAGTAAAATAGTCCGAAAGGTACATCGCGATCGGGTCGTTCTTTTTCTCGCCGATCTTGAATGGAGTGGTCGGAGTTGTTGGCAGGAAGTAAATATCCGCCTGAGCGAACATTTTCTTATAATTCTCGAAAATTATCCTCCTGGCTTGCTGCCCCTTCTTGTAGTAAGCATCATAATATCCTGACGATAGAACATAGGTGCCAAGCATGATCCTTCTTTTCACTTCATCGCCGAATCCCTCCGAACGGGTTTTTTCGATCATATCCTCGCCATCGTCATGGTTTGCCCTGTAGCCGTACCGCACGCCGTCGAATCTGGAAAGATTGGAGGAAGCTTCTGCAGTTGCAAGAATATAATAAGTAGGGATCCAGGCTTTTGATTCTTCGAATGAAACGGGCAAAAGAGTTCCGCCCGCGGCCTTGATTTTATCAAGGCAACGGTGATAAACTGCCAGAACCTCCGGGGAGCATCCCTTGAGCTCCGCATCTTCGAGCACTGCCACGGTGAAAGAGTCCGGAATATTGTTACCAAGCTGCGATGTTGTGCTTGCCGGTGGCATATCTGCCGTGGTTGAATCCATTTGATCCTTTCCGCTCATGATATCGAGCAGCAGGGCAGCATCTTCCACCGAGTTTGTAATTGGCCCGATCTGATCGAGCGAGGAAGCAAATGCAACAAGCCCGTATCTGCTTATTCTGCCATAAGTCGGCTTAAGTCCCACATTTCCGCAGAATGCCGCGGGCTGACGGATTGAACCTCCGGTATCAGAGCCGAGAGCAGCATGGCAAAGCCCCTCGGCAACTGCAGCAGCTGAGCCGCCTGAGGATCCGCCGGGCACATATTCCGGGTCAGCCGGATGCTTTACCGGGCCGAAATACGATGTTTCATTGGAAGAGCCCATGGCGAATTCGTCCATGTTGGTTTTTCCTATGACAATGCCTCCTGCCGCCAATATTTTTTCAATAACGGTTGCATCATAGACGGGCACGAAATTCTCGAGCATCTTGGAGCCGCACGAGGTGC
>CAZIHB010000388.1:0-2938 GCA_964538535.1 uncultured Hyphomicrobiales bacterium
CTGAAGTGAGAAATGCCGGGCCGATCATATAGCTGATTATTTTCTTATTTATGAAGCCACTGCCCTTGGAAAAGGAAGCAGGGCCTCATGCAGGAATTTAAAACGGGGCCGTCTCATTGAGGCAGCCCCGTTTGGCTTTTATTTTGTGATTCCCGAAGCGAAATTTCCTTCCTTTATTTCCGGGTTATCACGGTTTTGAGCGAAAATTCCTTTGTCGGCCCCGATCTGCACGACATTTTGATATAGCCGCCGTTTAGCCAGATCTGGACCTGGTCGCTGTAATTCGGGCTGAATGGGTCACCCGAGACGCCTCCGGGCAGACTCGAATATATCAATGTGTCGCTCATGTCGGCGATGAACCTGATTGAAGCGCAGATTACTGCATCATAGGATTTGCCAAGCTGCCACTCGCTATTGTTTATCGTCGTCGAGTTGCCGCCGATTTCAAAACTGCCTATCGTGACGGACGGCTTGATAAACCTGTCCGAACTGAACATGTGTTCAAGCTTGATTTTGTGCATTTTCCCGTATAGCCATGTATCTGGATTCGCATCCTTGAATATCAACTTCAGCTCGTTGCAGGCATCGCGAAAGCTCTTGAAAATGATATATTCCCTGTTCTCTTCCCTTGGCGTCCTGACATCATCGAACATCTTGCTGTCTTTCATCAGCAGCTCAAGCATCTTCCTGTGCACGAGGCCGGTGTTGGAAGTATATCTCTTGTAGAGAGTGTAGTTCAGCTCGTCATATAATGTGTTGTAAACCAATTTTTCCCAGAACACGGTGTAAACCGATGCCGCTATGCTTTTTCTGGAAAGGATGCAGTCCCAGCCCCTGATGTAGCTTAATACTTTCTTTTCTCGATCGGTGAACAGGTTGGAATATTTATTGAACACCGGCAGAGCCACTTCAAGGATATTCTTTGCATAAGGAGATTGGCAGTCATTCTGAATGAACTGCGCGTCCCTGTAAGTGAAGCTTTCTGTCTGCCTGAGCAGTTCTTCAATTCTCTCGGCCCTTGAAGATGGCTCCCAGTAGCTTGAAATATAAGTGTCTTCCCTGTCAATCTCGTTATTTGCCGAGACAATATAATTTTTTGGCGGGTTAATCATTGCCGGCTTGTCCTGCAGGTGGCGATAGCCGCACCACGCCGAAAGGGATTTTTCAGCTCTGTTAAGCAATATCGGGCTGCAATTCTGCTCGCGCACCGGAACAAGGCCGGCACACTTCGCCCCGATGTTGCCTGAATTGTCCGTATATACAAACACGAGCGCGGGGGCAGCCCAGCTTTCCAATGCCTTGCTGAATTCATCCATACCGGACGCCTTGTTGATTCTGTAAAGCGCCAGCACTTCGTCGGAATTTTCCCTGCCGGTCCAATTGAACGTTATGGCATTATTTTTAAAGAACCTGCTTGTTTGCCTCCGCGGATTTTTCCCATTCGGGTTCAAATAATTATTAAGGTGGAAATCGGATATTATATGTGACCTGTCGTTCTTGCGCATATAATAAATCTGTTTCGGCTCGCCTTTAACAACAAGCGTATCAGCATAGTATTTCAATGGCTTGTATGCGTTTTCCTGAAACTTGAAATAATTATTTCCTGTCGAATCAAGCTTCTCTGCAAAGAAGTCGCAATCGTCGGCCATGGCGTTTGTTATTCCCCACGATATAAAATCATTCCTGCCGAGCAGGCAAAGCGGCAGTCCCGGCAATGAAGCTCCCACGACGTTGAATCCGGGTGCTGAAAGATGAACCTGGTACCATTTTGCAGGTATCCCGACCCCGAAATGTGGGTCGTTCGAAAGATAGGAATGCTCTCCGCCCCGGGCAGCAACCCTGTTGGCATAGGCATTTGAACCAATCGATGAGCCATCAATCCCGAGCATATTCCTGAGAAAGGCAAATTTTTCATTCAAATCCCCAAGGTCGCACTTGCCCGAACCATATGCCAGCACGGAATCGAAGGTCGTTGTATCAACAAGTTTATAATGCCCGGTGTTTTTATCGGGATCGAACACCCGCGGAGTAAAAGGGAAAGATTCCGGCATTAACGCTCGCGCTGTTTCGCCGCCGGCATACTCCATGATCTCGGAGAAAACCAGATCGTTCCTGAACCCGCTGCTGAGCTGAAACGCGAACAGTCGCGATATCAGAATACAATCCACGGGCGACCACTTCTCAGGCAAATATCCCAGTGAGCCGAATTCAAACGGCAGACGGGACTTGTTGTGGCTGATAAAGGAATTAACTCCATCGCTATAGGCCCGCAATATATCTTTTGATTGCTTGCTCAGGCCATTATAGACGCTGCCGGCGATACCCCTTATATCGATTACACGCATGAATTTATCGCTGATCACAGCTTTGCTGCCCAGCACTTCCGACAGCCTGCCGGCCGCCGTCCGCCGAAGAATATCCATTTGCCAGAGCCTGTCCTCGGCGTGACAGTACCCGAGTGCGAAAAATAAATCGGACTCCGAGCCTGCCACAATATGAGGAATACCGTAAATGTTGCGATATACTTCAACTTTTGTTTCCACACCCGGATCGTCAATCTCTGTCAGTTTTTCATTCAGAGATGTTCTTGTCAGCCTGACGGCAAACAGGACGAAAGCAATAGCTATCAGCACGAGACTGATGATCAGTGCAGGAGCTTTTTTTAGAAATCTAAACATATATTAAAGCCATTTATTATCAAAATACCATCGGACGGTATCTTCGACTCCCTCTTCAATGGTCATTTTCTGCTTGTAGCCGAAATCTTTTCGTGCATTATCCACCGAGCATATCCAGTACTTCTGAATAAAATCAATCCCCTTCTCGTAGTTGAAAACAGGAGGTTTGGAAGAAAACTTGCCGAAAAACTCTGAAATTCCCGCTGCACCAAGCACTGCAAAATGCGGCAATTTCAACTTGATAAACATTTTTTTGCCCA
>CAZIHB010000389.1:0-2935 GCA_964538535.1 uncultured Hyphomicrobiales bacterium
CTTCCTCGCCGTCCGTGAGCCCGTCGCCATCCGTGTCGGCTTTCAGAGGGTTAGTCTTGTACTTCAGCACCTCATCCCCGTCCGTGAGCCCGTCGCCGTCAGTGTCGGCTTTCAGAGGGTCTGTCTTGTACTTCAGCACTTCCTCTCCATCCGTGAGCCCGTCGCCATCCGTGTCGGCTTTCAGAGGATCTGTCTTGTACTTCAGCACTTCATCCCCGTCCGTGAGCCCGTCGCCGTCGGTGTCGGGATTTTTCGGGTCAGTCTTGATTTTTTTCTCGTATGCATTTGTGAGGCCATCACCGTCTGCATCATTTTCATCCGGGCCGAACGTGTAAGTCACGTTGAGCTGCCCGCCCCAGAAGCCGTCAATTTTATCGTCGTCGGGCGGATTAAGCATGTCGGTCGGCGTCAGGTTTCCTTGCGCCGTCAGCTCCACTCCCCAGTTGTTATCGATCTGACAGCGAATGCCTGCTCCCATCGGGAAGGTTACTCCGAAGCCATTATCCTTCGCGTCGGGAGCCTCGGCTTTCTGATACTCGTCGTTTTTCCAGTAAATGCCGCCAAGCCCCGCGAACGGAAAAATGGAAAAATTATCGAACCTGATCAGGTTCCACCTCAGGCGAAAGTCAAAGTCGATCATCGTTGTTTTGTAATCCGAGTAATGGTGATCGTTCTTTCCGCTGTTTTTAACCCAGCTGAACCCGCCTTCACACCAGAAATCAGGTATCAGGCTATAGAGCCCGAAAAGGCGGAACTGCGGATCCAGTGGCCTGTCCACTGACTCGTTCACACCGAACGATACTCCGCCGCCAAGCCCGACAGAGTATTTGTTCTGGGCAAGAGCGGGCAGGCATAGCAATGTGAATAAGCATAATATAATAGTAGAAATCCGGATTTTCATATAGCTTTTCCCTATTATTAAAGGACAAAACATATCCTTATTAACAGAGCAAGCCCAAAAATATTATATTTTTTTTGAAATTTATCCGGCGGCCCGGATGCGCCTGTTTTTATGTTTTCTGCAGGCTGTCAATTGAAACAGGTAAAACCGTCAGGGCATCACCGGCAGAAAAATTTTTATCCGGAAATGATCCGGCTTAATGATCCGGCTGATTTTTCACGATATTTAATAATCAAAGCTCTTCAGGATTCTTCACCGGCAGAGTGAACTTGAAAGAGCTTCCGGCGCCCGGCTTGCTTTCCACCCATATCGAGCCGCCGTTCCGCTCCACGAATTCCCTGCAGATGATGAGACCCAGCCCGGTTCCCTGCTCGTTGTCGGTGCCGAGAGTCGTGTGATGAACATCGATTTTGAACAGCTTGGCGCAATCTTCCTCGCTTATACCCACGCCGTTATCAGTTACGGACACCTCCATGTAGTCTCCGAACTGCCACGCGCTTACGACTATCTTCCCCCCTTTTGGCGTGTATTTTATCGCGTTGGATGATAAATTCCTGATAACGGTAGTGATCATGTTCGAGTCCGCGTAAACAAAGGTGTTCGGCATGATTTGCGAAACATACTCCACTCCCTTGTTCCCTGCATTCGCGCTCAGCAGGAAAACATTTGTATTCGCCACCTCGCAAAGGTCGATCATGTCGGGCCTGTAGGTGATTTTTCCAGTCTGCGACCTTGCCCATTGCAGCAGGTTCTCGAGCAGCTCGAACAGCCGCTTGGCCGAAATCTTGATATGATTGATGAACTCGAGCTTGTCATCCTCGTTCAAAGCCTTGAAGCTCGTAGCGAGCAAATCGGAAATGGCAACAATGCTGCCGAGGGGGTTTTTAATATCATGCGCTATAATCGAGAAGAATTTGTCCTTCGTGGCATTCAGATCCCGCAGTTCTTCCTCCGATATTTTCAGCACTCTGTCGGCCCTGTGCCTGTCAACCGCGTTGCCGATTATTTCCCCGGCAACCCTCAGCAGAAGGATTATCTCCGGCTGCCACTCCATGGTGGAGCGCAATGTGTCGAATTCAATATAACCGCTGACGTTATTTCCGATATAAACCGGGAGCACCAGAAGCGACTGCACGCTGCTCTCGAGCACGAAGTCCTTGAAGAATCCGGCTTCGTCGGGTATTTCCCGGGCATGTTCCAAAGCGAGCTGGCCTTGCTCGTGTGTTATCTGGCCCAGCCAATGCACCTCGCTTAGCGGGATCTCGCTCAAATATTCGGATAGCGAGGGTGTGCCGGGCGAACACCACTCATGCGTGTTGCTCAGGAACCCGCCGTCATCGCTCGTGAGATAGAGCGATGCCCTGTCGCACTCGCTGAACGTGCCAATATCGGCCAGCGTCTGCAGTATTGCACCGTCCAGATCCTCAGTGGCAACGAACCTCGAGGAAATGGTGGAAATCGTCGATTCCAGCTTCAGCCGGCTGATCATTCTCTGTTCTTTTATCTTCCTGTAGCTTATGTCCTGCGTCTGAACGAGATACTGCATCGGTTCACCGGTATTGCCGCCGAAAATAGGAGTGATGCCTGTTTCAAAATATGAAGTGCCCGATTTGGAAGTTTGATAATATCCCTTTTTCTTAATATCATCAAAATTATATTCGCTCTCGAACTTTATCGGGTGCCCTTCTCTGATCTGTTTCTTTTGTTCGCCGGTCAGGTTCATGTATTCAAATAGCTTGTATCCCTGGAGCTCCTCCCGGTCGATCACTCCGAAAAGCTCCATGCAGGCCCGGTTAAGATTGAAAAGCTCGCCCTTCTCGTTATAAATTTCTATGCTGATCGGGGATTGGGAAAATATGCCGCGGAACACTTCTTCATTGTCCCTGAGTATCTGCTCGTTCTTCTTTCGCTCAGTTATATCTATCATAATTCCGATAATCTTCTCAACCTCGTTGTTCGCGTTGCGGAACGCGGATTTATAGAAGATCACGTCCATCGGCTCGATGTCAGCCCCTGAGATAGTGCTCTCAAACA
>CAZIHB010000390.1:0-2915 GCA_964538535.1 uncultured Hyphomicrobiales bacterium
CAACGCTTACTCTTTGAATCTTGACCTCGCTAAATATCCCCTTGACCTCGGGTTCGACTCCACACGCTTGCTGCCTGCCAACGCCGGTATGGAGGGAAGCGTTTCTGCTGATAATTTCCCGCTTCAGCTCGTGTCGCCCTTCGTGCCCGGCATAAAGAACCTTGCCGGCAGGGCACAGGCGTCGCTGTCGTTCTTCGGCCTGCCCGATAAAATTCAATACAAGGGCCTTGCCGAAATAAAAGAAGCGTCCTTCCTGCTCGAGGCCACCAACATCCTCTATAATGCCAAGGGGAAAGTGAAAATTGAAACCGACAATATAATAATCGAAAAGATCAATCTTGCCAACGTCGAGGCCGATTCACCGAAGGGGCACGCCGAGATCACGGGGGCAGTCAGCCTTAAGGACTTCTCGCCTGACAATCTGGATATTTCGATCAAGGCAAAAAACCTGCTCCTGATGAGCAATTCCACTGTGAAATCCATGCCCGGCCTTTACGGGGATTTCATTATTTCCACGGATAAGCAGCCAATTCGATTCTTCGGCACGCTGAAGGCACCGAACCTGACGGGCGACATCAACGTGGAGAAAGCAGACTTGAAGCTGCCGTCTATGGCCTCGGCCATGGTCGTGAAAACAAAATTCTCTTATAAGGTGCTCAGCGACCGTACTCAATATACATTCACAACCTATACGGACACATCGAAGCACGTTATGGACTCGCTCGCGAAAACCAGAGAACAGATGCGCACGGTTTCCGAAACAGAAGCAAGCATCGCGGACCTGATTAATTACGACCTGAACATAAAGCTGCTCGGCAAGTTCGACGTTCTTATCGATCTTGGCTCGCTTGGCGAGGTTTATGCCAAAATAGAAGCCAGGGACCCGAGCGTGCCGCTCAGGTACTTCAAGACGCGCGACCGCCAGGAATCGAATTTATATGGCGAGCTGAAGGTGAAGGAAGGCTCCACGCTGAAAACGTACAAGATAATGACCGCCGAGGGCACGATTGCCTTTCCGACGGGCTCGATGGCCAATCCGGCACTCGATCTGAAAGCAACATACAACGGCAACATGATCGAGGGCAGCGTGCAGAAGAAATATTCTGTCATCATAGCCATCACGGGAACAAAAGAATATCCCAAGATGAAATTCACTTATTTCATCGATAACGAACAGGCCACCGGCGACGAGAAGAAAATTGAGGAAGACGCGCTCTACCTGCTCCTTACCGGCAGGGTGAAGGGCGGCACCGGCACGGGAATCACGAACACCAACCTGGCTTCCGACCTGACGAGCGCCGGGATATCCACCGTGGCATCCAAATCACTTACTGACCTTCTGCTCGGCACGGGCGTGGTGCAGAGCGCGGATGTGGACCTGAAGGGCGAGGCATTCGACGAGGCCACGGTTAAGCTCTCCGGGCAGCTTTTCGGGAATGTCAGCTGGACGATCGGCGGCACGGTGGCCGACCTGCAGAACAACAACCAGATTATCATAGAGGTGCCCGTAACGGTCAAATCGGGCTTCCTGAACAATTTTATATGGCAATTCAGCCACTCCACGAACGTGAACTCCTCGATTCAGAACCAGGATGCCAAAAACTGGGAAATAAAATTGAAATTGGGCGGCAGCTGGTAATTTATACTGAAACATTGCAATATTAATTCCGTAATGCCAATAAGGAAATTATTAATGAGGCTCGCGGGTGGTTGCATGAAAAATTATTATTACATATTTTTTGTCACGGCACTTTTTTTATCCGCTTTCAACGGCGAATCGACTCTGTTCGGCATTTGCAACCGCGGGTCGGGCAACGTTGTGAAGGAAAAGAGAGATGTGGGATACTACGACAAAATTGTGCTCAAGGGCGGAAGCAATCTTTTCGTAAAGCAGGACAACTACTCCTCGCTGACAATTGAAATAGACGACAACCTGCAGGCTCAGGTGCTCACCGAGCTGAGGGACAGAACTCTCTACATAAGCTGCAAGGGCAATATCTGCCCGACAAGGATGAACGTCTATGCCCGAATGACAAACGTGGCGGGATTCTATATCAAAGGATCCTGCGATATAATTGCAAAGCAGAAGCTTTCGGCAGATAAGCTCGAACTTATTATCGACGGCACGGGCGACGTGAGGTGGAAAGACCTGAGCGCCAAGGCCGTGTATATTAAAATAAACGGTTCGGGCGACGTGAACATCGAATCAGGCGACTCCGGCGAGCTGACATGCGTGATAAACGGCTCGGGCGACATGAGGCTCGACAACCTGAAGGCCTCGCGCGTCTATGCTAAAATAGCAGGCACCGGGGATCTGAAAGTATTTCCGATAAACGACCTGCGAGCTGAAATCTATGGCTGCGGCAATGTTTATTACAGGGGCAACCCGCAGAGCGTGAAATCAAGCGTCAAGGGCGCCGGCGAGGTCAGGCCGATCAGATAAAATGTTACCCTTAGTACTTAGTGAACTCAGCCCGGGATGATTGTCAGTTTTCCGGGCTTTTTTTTTTGGCAAAAAAAATCGCCCGCGACTTCAACAAGAGGCGGGCGAATCATTATTTCATCCTACGCGCTTTCTGAGCGGCCGTCTATTTCTTGATCTCCCAGTACATGGTTTCACGCAAACGGGCTATCCATTCTTTCTTCAGCCTGACCTGCTTGAAGTATGTTGCTTTCGCTTCAATATCCTTGTAGTCAGCTTCAAGCGACGGCTTGTGAGCCGGCACTACCCTTTTCTTCATTATAATATGATAGGAAGGGTTGCTCGGATCCGAACCATAAGGCTCGGGCATCGTTATGCCGCCGTCATGCAGGCTGTCCAGGCTTCCTTTCAGGTTCGGAGGCAGCTCTGATTGCGGTATTGAAGGAATCTGACCGCCAAAGCCCTTCGTATCCTTGTCGTCAGAATATTTCTT
>CAZIHB010000391.1:0-2913 GCA_964538535.1 uncultured Hyphomicrobiales bacterium
ATTCGTCACTATCATCGTTATTTGCGGTGTTATCGACCAAAATATGTTCGGGCCTGATGCCGAGCTCCGCATCGATAGCTGCCGGCGGCACAGGATTGGCGAAATTCTTTTCAGAGAGGATGATTCTGAGGCCTCCTCCCGAGGAGATAAAACTCGTGCCGTTGCCGGTTTCAATTTTTCCCTTAATGAAGTTCATCTGCGGGCTGCCCAGGAAACCTGCAACGAACTTGTTGGCCGGGTTGTTATAGAGCTCGGCCGGAGTGTCGAATTGCTGCAGCAAGCCATCGGATAGCACGGCAATTCTATCGCCCATCGTCATGGCCTCGGTCTGGTCGTGCGTGACATAGATTGAAGTAGTCCCGAGCCTTTTCTGCAGAGATGTTATTTCGGATCGCATCTGCACGCGGAGCTTCGCGTCGAGATTGGAAAGCGGTTCATCGAATAAAAAAAGCCTGGGCCCCCGCACAATCGCGCGGCCGAGAGCCACCCTCTGCCTCTGCCCGCCCGACAGTGCCTTCGGCTTGCGGTGCAGCAGCTCGCCAAGGCCGGTCATTTCCGCCACTTCAGCCACTCTTCTCCTGATCTCGTTCTTTTTTTCTTTCCTGATCACGAGCGGAAAGGCAATGTTATCAAATACCGTCATATGAGGATAGAGCGCGTAATTTTGAAACACCATGCCAATATCGCGGCTCTTCGGTTCAGAATCATTCATCAGCTCGGAATCGAATAACAGCTCGCCCGAGGAAATGCTCTCCAGGCCGGCGATCATTCTTAGTATTGTCGATTTCCCGCAGCCGCTCGGCCCCACGAGAACGATAAATTCGCCCGGCTCGGCCGTCAGGTCTATACCCTTTACAACAGGCAGCCCGGGTTCGTATTCTTTTGTGATATTTTTAAGCTGAAGTCTTGTCATGCTTTGCCCAATAAACCCAAAACACAAAAATAACAAAAAACATCAGGCTTAAGAAAGTGTTATTAAGCGGGTTTAGGGCAAGCAAGAAAAATGGCAGGCAACGAGAATTAGGTAAAAAATTATTGCTTGGTTTTTTATATATTTGGGATTGCATAATATTATTATTTATTGGAAATGTTCCGGGCTTTCATGCTCAACATGAAGCGCGGTGAAAAATCAGATTGAAGAATTTTTGTTTTGGTTAATTGGGCAATGAAGATACTAAAATTTTTACGATTTATCACTTTATCGATTATGATCGCCTTCACGGTAAACTCCTGCACAGATGACAGCTTCACGGAGCCTGCGGGCAAGCCTGCACTGGTTTCCGTCGAGCCCGGCGCATCGTTTGCCGGGGATACGGTCATGATCAGCGGCAATTTCCTCGGCATAGCGCCGAAAGAAGGCGCGGTACATATTGACAGCAGCATCACAATTCCTGCCGGGCAATGCATCAAATGGAGCACGAGCAACATCGTCTTTGTGCTGCCCGACTCTGCTTCGACAGGGAAGATCTTTGTCACGATTGGAAATGACACGACAAACAAGCTCGATATAGAAATATCGCCTATCCCGCCATTTGCCACGGCGGAAGTGCCTGCGGGGGCATTTTTGATGGGCAGCAGCAGCGGCTTCAACGATGAATCGCCGGTTCACCGGGTTAATATTTCCGGCAGCCTGATATTTACGAAATTCGAGATATCACAGCGCCTCTTCAAGGCCGTGATGAAGAACAATCCCTCGATTATCAAAAGCCCCGATCTGCCTTGCGACAACGTGGCATGGCTCGATGCCGCGAAATTCTGCAACGAGCTTTCGGCGATTCAGGGCCTGGAGCAATGCTATACTATTGAAGGAGCAAACGTTGGCTGGCTGCCCGGCAAAAACGGGTGGCGCCTGCCCACGGAGGCAGAGTGGGAATATGCATGCCATGGCGGAAAGACCGGTGACTACTCCGGCAATGGAGTGCTGGCGGACATGGGCTGGTATAATTCCAACTCGGGGATGAAATCGCATCCCTCGGGGCTCAAGCTCTCAAATGATTACGGACTTTACGATATGCAGGGTAACCTGTGGGAATGGTGCTGGGACTGGTATGACGCGGGCTATTACGCCAAATCACCGCAAAATGACCCCGCCGGGCCTCAGTTCGGCGAGAGGAGAGTGGTGCGCGGCGGTTCGTGGCTGGACGGCAACACCTATGCCAGATGCTCCAACAGGACAGCAGGCAGTGATTTCCAGAGCAGGACCGGATTCAGAATAGTAAGAACCAAAGTTTAATTATCAGACAGAAATCAATATGAGAAAATATATACCCGTGAAACCATTGACAGGCATACTGGCAGCGTGCCTTCTTCTTGCACTCGGTGCCTGCGGCAGGGATGAGTCCCTCAACACGAACGGGTTCAACATGCACGGGGGCCACGGCAGGACTTCAAATTATGAAGCCGGTGGAGACATATTCGGCAGGAATTTCACGCCGGAAGCCATAAAGAGCAAGGATTCCTCCGGGATAATATGTGCCCCGCTGGCACTGAATGATGAAGGCGCGGTTGTTTCCACTGTCAATGGCTCAGTGATCCTGCTTGACAGCAGGAACGTCCGCCGGACAAACAAACTCGATAACGGAGAACTTGCCGCGGCAGGAATGTGTGCCGATATCAACAAGAATGTTTACGTCCTTTCGAGCTTCGGCAATATATATTCCTTCAGCCCCAAACTCGATAGGCGCTGGAAAATTGCCATGAACCGGGGAGCAAGCGATATATTGAGCTATTCGGACCTGCTTGCACTGAAAGACGGCATCGTGGCTGCAAACAGCAATGGCATAGTGGCGAAGTATTCCTTTGATGGCAAATTAATATGGGAGTATCATTCGAACCTGGCAGTGACGGATGCCGTTGCATCAGATGAGAGCGGCAACCTGGCGGTGGCATTATCAAACAACGAGCCCGGCAAAA
>CAZIHB010000392.1:0-2906 GCA_964538535.1 uncultured Hyphomicrobiales bacterium
TCATAACCCGCGTCACTTCTCCCACGAGCTCCGGATCGAGCGCGGCCGTGGGTTCATCGTAGAGCATCACTTTCGGGGCCAGGGCCAGTGCCCGGGCTATGGCTACGCGCTGTGCCTGCCCGCCGGATAATTGATATGGTTTTTTAAGAACGAAGCCGCTCATGCCCACTTTTTCCAGATACTTAACTGCCAATGTTTCGGCTTCGTCTTTGGAAAGGCCCTTGACGATCCTTGGAGCGATGGAAACATTCTCAAGCACGGAAAGGTGGGCGAATAAATTTATTCCCTGGAAAAGCATCCCGACATTGCTGCTGAGCAGCCTCAATAAATTGGCCTGCCCGTCATCGGGGGCAGCACTGCCGGCCGGGAGGACTGATTTCCTGCTCATTCTCCCGAAAAGCCCCCTCCGGGAAGCTGTTTTCTGTTCAGCGCGGTTGATCGAGACTCCATTTATCTTCAGCGAGCCTGAATCAAACGCTTCCAGGCCGTTTATGCAGCGCAGCAGAGTCGTCTTGCCGCATCCTGAACGGCCGATGATGGAGAGCAGCTGCCCCTCCGAGACACTGAGATTGATATCTTTTAGCACCGGCTCGTCGTGAAAGGCCTTATTGAGATGCTTTATTTCAATCAAAGGGGGGCGATGTTCTGTCATTTTGAACTCGTTTCAAGTGATGATAAGGAAAATTCAACCATCCGGAACCTAATATCATAATTTAATAAAAAAAGGGCATTTCCCTTATAGAAAATGCCCTTAAACAGATAAAAAAATCACTATTTTACAATAAAGTAAGTCGAGCCGATGTACCTCTTTCCCTTAGCCGATTTTTGGGCAGGCGGCGGATTCAGAGGATCGACCGTTTCGGAGCCCGAGACGCTGATCATTGATTCGCTGATTCCCTGGCTCATCAGATATCTTTTGATTGCCTGGGCTCTTTCCTTCGTCAGCTGCATGTTCTTGGATTTATCAACCTCGTTGTCGGGAAAGCAGACTATTTCAAATGATTTTGACGGGTTGGCTTCGAGTGTGCTAACCATATCAGCCAGAATAAAGTCGGCTCCCTTGCGGAGTTTCGTTTTGTTCAGCTCGAACGGTGTGATCTTAATGGCAAGCCTAGTTCCCGAGGCTGAAGGCTTAACCAGGAAGTCTTTTGATATTTCCAGGTATTTGTCTGTGTTTGGCACCTGGACGTTGAACACATCCTCGAGGTATCCATCATTTTCAATTTTTACTTTATATTTTGTGCCCGGTTTGAGGCCCGCGATATAGTAATAACCGTTTTCGAAGGCATTGCTTTTCGCGGAGTTGATTTTCTTTCCGGCTTCATCAAGCACGACAAGCTTCACGGTAACGGGGTTATGGTCTATTTCGTTGAAAATGCTTCCCGTTAGGCCCACCACTGTGTTAATAAATTGAGCCGAACAGATATTCAGCCCGATCAATCCGATGGCAGCAACCAAAATCATTGAACTCCTCATTTTTTGCCTCCTTTTTTATTGCGGGGAGCAAGCTGTTTGGCGGCTTCGCCCTTTCTTGTCAGAAAGCGTACAGTGCCGTCAGCGCATCCTATCACGATGATTCCGGCGTCGCTTGTCAGATCGACAGACCAGATTTCAACGTCGGCATTGAAATCATAAAGCTTTTCGCCCGTGAGAACGTTCCAAAGCCTTACTTTCTTGTCGAGACTCGCGCTGACGAGTGTTTGGTTATCTTCTGCAAACGAGACGTCCTGGATCAGCTCGTTGTGAGCCTGAATCGTCCTGAGCAGCTTCCCTTCCGGCATGCTCCAGATTTTGATGACGCCCTTCTGGTCTGCCGAGGCCAGAAGCTTGCTGTCGAAACTGAAGAGCACTGTAAGCACGGGTGCTTCATGCCCTTCAAGCGACATGAGTGGAGTCTGCGTTTTTATGTCCGCCGACCAGATTTTTATGGTTTTGTCGTCGCTGCAAGAAGCCAGAAACTTACCGTCGTAGCTGTAAGCAACGTTGTTCGTGGGCAAAGTGTGAGACCTGAGTGTCTTAATTTCAGTGCCGAGCGTGGCATCCCACAATTTTACCGTCTTGTCGAAGCTCGTGCTGGCAATGAATGAGCTGTTTTCGTCCTGACTGAAGTAAACACCGATCACCTGGTCGGTATGGCCGTTGAGCACCATCATTTGTTCGCCGGTTTCTGCATCCCACACTCTGACGGTATGGTCGCTTGAGGCGGAAGCAAGATACTTGTCGTTGCCCGAGAAGGAAACGTTATTCACCTGGCCGAGATGCCCCCTGAGAGTCTTAAGTTCTTTTCCTTCCGGCAGGCTCCAGATTTTTATCGTCTCATCGAGACTGCAGGTGGCCACGCGAGAATTTTTCCAATTAACAAAGACACCGAGCACTTCGTCTCCATGCTTACCAACCGTCCTCATATCATACTCGTATTTCTGAGCAAAGGAACTGAACGAGCAACATGAAATGATAGCTGCAAATGCAATTAATCGAGTAAAAAACTTCATATACTCCCTTTTAACTTGGTTTGAAAAAATCTATCATAAAATCTGTAATACCTGATATCTGTGATTTCATAAAATTGCTGTCTTGTATCCCACACCATCTTGAATAGCCCTGCACTTCTCAGAGGCGCAATTACCGGAGCAGGCTCTGAAGCTCCCTTGCGATGGCCCGGAGCTCCTCAAATTCTTCGTTCGTCAGCCTCAGGCCTTTCCTGGCCGGAAGTTCAACCTGCAGTGCGGGCCTCGGGGGCCTGTGGGCTTCGCTTGGAAAGAGTTCTTCCAGCTCGGGGCTCTCGGCAAGCTTTTCAATCTGCTCTTTCGCGCCCTTCAGCGATAATTTATCAACTCTCAAAAGCTTTTTAATGGCGTTAATTATTGCTATATCCTTCGTTGAGTAAACCCTGTTGCCTCCGCGGT
>CAZIHB010000393.1:0-2900 GCA_964538535.1 uncultured Hyphomicrobiales bacterium
CGTGGCTCCGTCAAGTGAATCAAGCGTCGGCACTCCCAAGAGAGTGCCGTCATAAGTACCGGTTTTTGTATTCAGCACCTTGAAGTCCTTAATCTCGTTCAGAGGATAATTGGCTACGAGGCTTGAATAATTCGGATGCGAGGCATCTATATCTTTATTCATGAATAGGTTGATTGCTTCTGCGGACAATGGGGCGTTCCAGGCTCTAACCTCATCAATTCCGCCCTTTATGTTCGATGATCCGTGGCTCAGGTCGGTCAGCCCGAAATGAGAATCCTCAACGGGCAAAGCAACAGGCAAAACTCCGCTATAGGAAAGAGCAGTCTCGGTACCGTTTATGTAAAGCTTCAGCCGGTCTTTGTTTTCTGCCTTCGAACCGTCGAACACCATAGCAAGATGAGTCCACTGATTTAATTTAATAGCATTGCTGACTTTGCCATAAGAATTGCTCGAGCTGTTTCTCACTATGCAATACAAATCTCCCTGGCTGTCGCCAAGCTGAAAAGTGACATTTTGCCCTTTTCCGAAGATATCGGCCCAGTTTTTCCAAGAGTCCAAGCGTACCCAGCCCTCGAAAGTGAAGGACTGCAGCCCGTTAAGCTCGTTCACAAGACCGCAATCCACCCAATCTGAATTTCCGTCAAAGTATAGAAAATTATCATTTCCACTTGCGGCAATGCAATTCTTTGAAGCGGATCCGGTCAATTCCACACTTCCCTCGTGGGAATCCATAGTATAGCTGATATCAACAATCAGCCCGTTTGTGCCTGTCAGTGAGAATGGGTTCGAAAGCGGCACTGTTATAGCAGGTTCGCCTGATGTCCGGATAGGGTAGTTATAGACTTCCGTAAGATTATTCATGTCAAATTGCTTCAATTCTTTTGTAAAAGAATTGACCAGTTTCATCTTGACGGAGAAAGAACTAAAATTGCCGGAAACTGCTTTGATGGGAAGAATGATCTTTCTGATTGTATCTGCAGAAAGATTTGCCCCGAGCAGATCTGCTTTTGTTATCAACAATTGCAGATGCCCCGCCCTGCCAAGAGTTTTCTTGTCAGTTCCGGTATTGAAGCCGTATTCGCTCTCTTGGACTACATTATTCAATTTCAGCGACTTGTACATTTTGGTATATGTATTGGCGTAGCCAGCCGAGGCCAGCCTGAATGTATCAGAAGCATCGCGCCCGAGCATGAATTTCGGATATGTAAGCGCGGAAGAGTCCATGACGCCGGTATGTCTATGCACCACGCTGTATGTAAGGTAGTCCCATTCGCCGCAATTATATATATCCCAGGCCGTTTTGGGATCGCACTTGAGAGTGTAAAGCATCATTATCTTCCGATAGTCCTGCGGGTTATCGGGCAATTTCCAAACTCCCCTCCTTGCCGTGATTGAGTCGAAGGTTAAGGTTTGCACTACGGTAGTGTCTTGCGACATCGCCGAAAGAGCCGGAATAAAGAATAAACATCCCACGGCAAGGGATTTGCATATAGCCGTAATTGTCTTATTCATCAAATACCCCAAATTTTATAAAATAAAACCGCTAAAAATACAGCTTGAAATTTATAAAATCCCGGAGATATTCCAAAGATAAGTTTAATAGTGTGAATAATTTCCTTGAGGCCGCGCACGGAAACACACACTGAATTAATATCCGATTTTCCGGCCCGGTTGCCGGGCAGATAATAAAGAAGGAAAATTTTACATTCCCTGCTTCACACCAAACAATTCCTCCATGGCATCCTTCGAGCTTTTATTTGTTATTATCAAAATATAGTCACCCTGCTCTATTTTCAGGCTGTCATCGGGCAATTTTAGAATATCATTGACTGATCGCTTGTAAATTCCAATCGGTAAAGCATTGGTTCTTTGCTTCACGTCATTGAATAGAAAGCCGTAATTTTTCCCAACGTACTCGTTCTCGCCGGTTACAACGTACTGCTGCACGTCATAATCGTCGTCGCTTTTGGCTCCTTCCATGATGTCGAGCGTGTATTTTGCCGCGAATGGTTCAAAAATATAGCTTGCTATAAGTTTCGAGGAAATTTCTTCTTTTGATATTATATATGTGACCCCGGCGCTCTCGAACGTGTCCTTCAAATTCTGATCCTCGAGAGTGACCATATATTTCAGGTTGGGATGTAATTTTTTCAGGTTCAATATAGTAATAAGCTTGTCGGTATCGCTCTTCAGGTTTACGAATACAGTGTTTGCCTTGTCAAGTGCGGCTTTTTGTATCTGTGCTGAATCATTGTAGTCGGCAAAAACGGCGAAAAAGAATTTTTTAGAAAAGCTTTCATATAGTTTGCCGATTTCGTCCCTGTTATCACTCACAAGTACTACTTTTTTTTCTTCTTCACACAATATTCTTATAATTGAGCGAGCAAATTTGTCATAGCCGATAATTACAATATGGTCGCTGAAATCAGTGCCGAAATATCCCATTTTTTTCTTCTCCATTTTTTCGTTGATTATGCTTGATGTTTTGCTGATAATAGTGCTGAGCAACCCAAGGCTTGATAGAACAAACGCCGCGCCAATGAACTTCCCGGTTGTGCTGACGGGAAACTTATCACCATAGCCCACAGTGGCAAGCGTGACAATCGAGAACCAGACAGAATCGCCGAAATTCTTTATCGATGCTCCGGCAATTCTGCTCTCACTTACTGCAAGAGCTACAACCAAAGCTAAATAAATAACGACTCCTAAAAGAATCCAATTCCATATACTCTTTGATTTCATCAAGAAACCTGAAATTATTATATCTTTTAACTTATTTAAATATAAAGAAAAATATACTATCATCAAAACAATGGGATTGACTTTCCTTGCCTTATTGTGAATTATTCAAAATGCAGAAGATACAAGCCGCAGGCATTTCTTCCTGAAATTATATAGAT